>DATKPS010000189.1:0-42974 GCA_035524015.1 Candidatus Sulfotelmatobacter sp. | reverse complement strand
AAAGGGTCTTCGATGCGAACCACATCTCAGATGGTGCCCAACTCTCGGCGCAAAGCGTCGCGCGTCGCAACATCTGAGGTTCGCGTGTTTTGGAATTGCGGCGATCGTCATGATGTCTTAAACGTAATGAATCTGAGCTTTGGCGGTATTTTTGTTAAGACCCATAAATCCCAGGACGTCGGGGCGAAAGCGCAGATGGATTTTCTTGTGGAAGAAGGACAAATCAGAACCAAGGCAGTTGTGCGTCATGTTCGGGACACGCAGGGTATGGGCCTCCAATTCACTGCAGTTGCTCAGGAAGATCGACCCCGTTTGGCCGCGTTGCTGACAAGGCTTCGTGGTTCGTCGCGGCCCCGCCACAATGTAGATCGTTAGCCACTCACTGTAAATCTCTCTCCAACGTCCTGGCAAACGGCACGTAACTCTAGCTTGACAGGCTCCGCGCTCGGGCGTATTTGTCCGATTCGTGTTCGGGGCTGCGTGCCGTCTCTGCCACTACCATTGCCGCGACATCCCAGTCCCAAAGCTTGTCGCCCGTCTTAGCGAATTCGAATAGGCAGCTTGGGCATTCCACATGCACCACATCTGTCTCTTCGAATTTCTCCACCGCCGCAAGCCACTAAAGTCCGGCTCCGTGCACACGGAGGGATTCAGGGAGCAGCACGGGACCGCGAAGGATGAGGACTAAACAGTCCGTACGGATTCCGACCAAAGGGCTTCCGACGCACTTTTGAGTTCTTTCATCTCACAGACATACTGTCTCGAAAAAATATCCCCAACCTGCACAAGCTCGGGGCGCGAAAGCTTGAGTAAAATCACACAAGCCGCGTACGCAAATAGCCACATCTTGACGCTCCAGAGGAACGCACTCGTGACGTATATCGGGCCATTGCTACCTTCCCACATCTTAGAAGCGTCAAAGCCTGGCCGCCCGTGGGCGTAATCACTGAGTGCTCGGTGGAATGATCGAATCCACCCCTCTTTGTTCTTACCATCATCTTGTTGGAATAGACGCCTCAGCCGCGTTGTCGGAAATCTATCCCGCAAGCTCTGGCACGACGAACTGAAAAGGAATTGCTGTTCACCATCAAGCCAAGACTGAATTTCAGCATCGTTTCCTCGCAGTTCAAGGCTGGTGGCCGTTGTCATCTGTTCGACCGCACTGCGCAAACAGTCCGCTACGGTCCGATAAAAACCATGCAGAGCATTGAATGTCGCTGCCTGAAACTCGTCGGCCGCAACAAACGATGCGCGGACAACTGCTTTCTTAGAAAGTGGCAAGCCATCAATCGGAAAGGTTTCGACCCAGCATCCCCATAAAGTGCTCAACAGCGAAAGCTGCGTACCGTGATCATTGGACGTAAAAATGGCAACGGTTTCGGGCAATGTCTGGATATCTTCCCAAGTAGCGTGGTCAATAAGATCTTTTTCGAGCCTTTCCCGCGGGCGCGGCGCGATTGCGAAGTCGGATGCTTCTAACACCGTTCGCACCGCACGGAAATCAGTTATGGGCATTTTCTTGGACATGAGGAAAGCATAGGCGAAACTGGTCAATTCCGCACGTCGTTAGTTGACTCTGTAGCGAGTCCCTTTGCCATATCGCTAAAGCCAACCCTTGCGCTGCGCCATCCCAATGATTCGGTTCAAATCGCTAGCAGGTAGGAAAGTCGCGTACTGCCCCCAAACCCATCGTCCGCGCATTGCCTGCTTTTTCCCGATGATGAAATATCCGAGTCGAAGTTCTTCCCTGCCACGAGTCCGTTTTATCTTCTGCAAATAAATCAGTTTCTTTCTGCTGCCTCGCTGGTAGATTCGGATTTCGTCCACAATCGTGTGACGGCGCGAACTTCCATCAGGGTGCTGTGTCTCGATAACGTGTCCGATGTGGTTTGGTGGCGGTGGGTATCTCATTTTTTTTTTTTTTTTTTTCTTGCTACTCCAGTCAGAAGCTATTACATTCAGATCGATCCTTGCAAGCAAGGGCGACGCTCGGCGTACATTGCATGCCGTGCCAGACCGCAAAAAGTCGGACGGCGACAATCAATTCAAAGTCGGTGACCGCGTCTCCCTCACCCTACACACAGGCCGCATGGTTGACGGCACTGTCCGCGCAATCGTGGAAAAGACTGACGGTGTCCATCTGCAAGTGGACTATGGCAATGATGAGACCGCACTGGTGGAACTGTGGCGGGTTCATCCGAAGTGAGACCTGATAACACCAGTGCGGCTACCGTGGACTGGGTCGCTCTCCTTCGGCGCATTTACCGGGTTACCCCTAGAAAGGTGGCTCGCTTGTACCGAGTTTATTCATCTGCGGCTTTGTCACTGCGAACTAAGGTAGACAGATACCTCCGTTGTGCCGAGAGCGTTGACCAAGGGTCTAGAAACCGCGTGAATTGTGAATATATCTCTGCGAGGAGCAGCAAAACCCAGATGCTCGCTGGCAAAATGTACCACCAACGGCGTACAGCGGGCACGGGTATCGCGCTGAGAAGAAGGTACAGAGAAGCGCTCTGCAAGTTGAAATTAAGGCCGTTTTCGACGTTCCATATGAAATCCCTTTTGGAGGGAAGTAGAACAGCTTCATGGTAGTGGTCATACCACTCCTGCCAGCTTGAATCGTCTATCTCTGTAGCCAATTTCTCTCGTTGCAATTCAATAAGTGATTGTTGACGTTGCGGCTCCGCTAGGTTTCCTAGCATCTTGGCGCGCATCTGAAAAAGAGTTTCCGACATCAGATGAGTATCGTTCGGTGCATTCGCTCCTAGTTGTGTTTTTACGAGTGCCCGCCACCTCGCATCTCGCCATGGTGCGACGGACGGGGTGTCGCGCTTTTCTAGGTGAACGTAAACAGCTCCAACCGCGCCACCGACCGCGCCGAGCAGGCGACTTAGTGCGGTTGTGATGGTGTATCCAACCACGAAGCAGATAAGCACGACCAGTACGACTCGCGTCTTGTAACCAAGAAAGCCCAAATTAAACGCCCATCCAAATGAGCCAGGCAAAGCTAACTGAAAAATGAATAGGGCGACAGCCCCCGGAAGGATTGCTGCGATAAAATAAATCAGCTTGTCCAAAGGATATTTTGACAAGTCCATAAGTCAGTAGTTAAGCCTCTTCCGATCTGAAGTTCAATCGTCATTTTCGTGATGCTCGGAATAAGACTGAAAGCGTGACCTCCGGATCTTCTGACCGCGTGGTTATTGACCTCGGCGCTAGATCGCGGAACTGGCCGCCGTGTGTCGGCTATCCGCGTCCCTGTTGCGGGAGCGGGAAACTGCAGTGACGACGATAAAGATCAGGAAAGCGAAATCGGCTTCTCAATGCTGATATTTTCATGCTACGCATGCTACGTAACAGCCAAGATTAGGCGCGATTTTTCACCGTATTTTGACTGGCGATTTTTGCTAATTTCTGCAACCCACTGAAGCACGGGATATTACGACTAGCGTTCGACTGATGATCGACTGATTCCTACATTGGTTCGAATCCCACCCTCTCCGCCAGATTTTCTGTAACTCTCATTGGCGCAATGGGTTGGGCTCAAAAAGCGCCCCTTCCGTAAGAGCTGTTCCGTAAGAAATCTCTGAAATCCCAAGAAACTCCGGAGAAGTTCGCACGAACTTCAGTATTGGGTCTTCAGAGGTCAATCTTCATGGGACAGCGCAAGTTCACGCTCTATAAAGACATCAAAATCGGACGCGGCTGGCAAAAAGCGAAGGCGGCGTTCTACTCCAACGGCAAGATCAAGTCGAACATCATCATCTATAAGGGTAAGGAACAGGAACACCCCGAAGGGGCTTACTACGTCCTTGACCGTGGCAAGTGGATCTTCGCAGGTAAGGATGCCCTGAAAGCGCAACGGTTCCGCGCTGACCTGCTCGACCGCCACGAGATCGCGCGAATAAAAGGTGAGCCGCAACCAGCACCCGCGCCGGCGGTCACGCAGGGCACGCCGCTCACAGAAGCGATGGACACGTGGCTTGCGAACCTCGAAGCGCAGGGGCGGGACGTGAAAACCATTCGCACTTACCGCGCGGCGGTGGCGCCGTTTGTGGCGCACTGCAAGGTCAAGACCGTCGACGAGTGCCGCAACAACAAGCAGGTGATGTTCGACTACATGGCATGGTTGCGCAAACAGCCCAAGACGAGGCGGCGCAACGCAAATCCTGAGCGCACTTACGCCAACAAGGTTGGACACGTTGCGTGTTTCCTGAGCCACTTCGGCGTAAAGACGGGTCTGAAGAAAGCCGACTATCCGCAATACGAGGACAAGACGGTCACCGCTCACCCTGACGAAGAACTCGATTACCTTTACAGCCGTGCCGATGAGGAGCAACGGTTTTTCCTCGACTTCGCGCTGAACAGCGGGTTCCGTGACATGGAACTCGCGCACGCTGAGGGCACTGACCTGGTTGGTTTGCTTCTCGAAGTGAAGCGCAAACCGCATCTTGTCAGCACCGACTATCCCAACGGCTTCCATCCAAAAAAGTGGCACTGCCGCAAGGTCAAAGTTACGCCCGCGTTCGCGGCACGGTGGCGCGAGCGGGCGAAGAAGTTGGGCGGTGGGCTCATGCTCAGAGCGCCCGAGGGCGGGATCGACATGGCTGACCAGCGATCCGCACGTCGCGATCTTCTTAAAAGGGGACAAGCTGGATGCCCATGCAAAAGAACATGCCAGGTCTGGGCGCGAGTGAAAGGAACGAAAATCGAAGGACCGCGCGTTCCAGTCCAGGTATGGGCAGTAGATCACATTCTCCTTACGCCACGAACTCTCGACATTCCTCTTGGAAAGCGGGAGCAGATTACTGCGGAGGTGACGGACGATGAAGGGCGCCGCTCGACGGATGTCTTGCTTGAATGGCTGCATGATGCCGAAGATCAGATGACTGTTCTCATCGACCGCTCCGGCGTTGTAACCGGGAACCGTCTTGGCCGTACGGCAGTTACCGCTGGTGCTGGAGGAGTCTGGGCCCGTATTCCGGTCGAGGTCCGCGTTATTGCCAATCCCGAAGAGCAAGGACGGGGCAGCGGTTTCCCGCAACTGCTCATTACCGGACGCGACGAAGACCCCTCCACCGGGCAAATTCGCGAAGGAGACCCCGACCAACCGGCACTGTGGCAGGAACCTTCCGACTACGTCCACAACATTTGGTGGCTGAACTTGCAGAGCCCAGAAGCGGCGTTCGCCTTTCAGCAGCGTGGAGCACAGCCCACACTCTGGCGCACATACCATTCAGAAAAATTGATTGAGATGGTCGTGCAGGTGTGGATGACGGATGAATTCAGCCGCAAGGGTGAAAGTCAGCGGCCTGAATTTTGGGCCGCGCACCAGGCTGCACTGGACCGGCACCGTGTGCGCACGGTGGGTCAGATGTGGAAGAAACTTGAATTCTATGTCGCGAGTGGCGCCTTTGGCGCCACTGACGACGAGGAGCCCGAACAGCAGGTCCCGCGGAGGGCGGCATGACGGGGCCGGGAACGAGGAAGGAGACGCCGCGTCGCGCCAGCCTGCGGGAGCAAGTGCTGCTCGCAGCCCTTGAGTGCTCAGGAGGTGATCTCGAAAAGGCCTTCACCTCCGAAGACTTGCTCGTCGCAGCGTGGAAAAGAGACCGTCTTGCGTGGGGACTTCGCGGGTATGAACGAGAGCATCCCGATGTCGATAAGCTTCGCAAAGAAATCGATAGCCGGGGCGCCCGAGAAGGAAGTTCATCAACGGGTCTCGTTTCTGCCGGTTTGTTGCTGCGGGTTCGAGAACGAATGTATCAGCTTACGCCTGCCGGCCTTGCAGCGGCATCCGAAGTTGTCGGCGCGGAGCCGGATACTCGGGGTAAGGCCACACGCGCTCTCGCGGATGCGGTTAACGTGATTCTGTCTCATTCGGTCTTCCGCGGATGGTTGAAAGATTCAAGTTCACCGAAGCACTTCCGCGACGCCGGTCATTTTTGGGGTATCGCGCCCGGAACACCGGCGAAGGTAATCCAGACTCGTATTCTGGATGTGGACCACAACCTCGAAACTGCGCTGAGAATTCTAGATACCGAGCGCGTTGACGAAGTTACGGCACGACACGGGAAAGCATTATTTGATCGCGCCGACATTGAACGAGCCACGAAGTTCCAGGCAGTGCTGAAGGAGCGTTTCGCGAAAGATCTCACAACGCTCCAAGTGAAGTTGGGCTAGTGCCGGATCGCTTTCGGAGAATCATGGGAACAATTTTGCGTATGCACAAGGTCGTCGTGGCCTTGAGTGAGCACTACGCTGACCTTTGGGAAAACGGCAAGTTTCTCGGATCAGCGAGACTGCCGGAAGGCGGCATTGTGGAAGAGTTGTTCATCGACAGCTTCAAGGAGAACATCGGGGCCTCGCACGTCGAGCGCACCGTCACGATCACGCTCGTCTTTACGAAGTGGAAATGGGAGGACACGCAATGACATGCGCTCCAAGGAAGGATGGAGGACCAAATGACTCACAAAAAGGAAAAGCCGCCTGCAGGGCGCGAAACCGCTGGACCGGCTGAAATGGTCAGCCAGCCCCGGGAGACAAAGCTTGCGCTCCCGGCTGGCGATCCGGACCTTGAAGCTCTTCGCTCCGTCACTCGCGAGTGGCTTGTGCCACTTCTGGTTGAGAAGTTTCTGCGCGAACAAGGAATTGACTCGCGCGTGCACCCCGAAAATGCCAATTCCCAGCTCATATATAGGAACGGTCGCAGCAGTGATGCTACTGCCGCCGGCGCCGCCGAGATATCCGGTTTTGCCGAGAGCGTCAAAACCACCCCGCTGCCGAATGTCAGTAAACGGAAAAAATCAACTACCGAGGGCTAGATAGAGGAGGTCGGCGCCACCACGCCGACAGCGATCTATCACAATGAACACGAAAGTTCCCAATTCGAACGCCCGTGACGAACGGCCAATCATTCGCTGCGCCATCTATACCCGCTATTCGTCCGAAGAGCAGCGAAAAACCTCAACTGAGGATCAGAAGCGCAACTGTCGGGCCGCCGCAGAGCGGAACGGTTGGCTAGTGCTGGACGAATATATTCGCTCTGACGAGGAAACGACAGGGCGAACACTGGCAGGGCGAGACGGCATAGCCGATTTGATTCGACTTGCGATGCAACGCCCGAAACCTTTCGATTGCATCATCATTGACGACACATCGAGGCTCGGTCGTTACTTGCCAGACGTACTTCGAGAATGTGATCGGCTCATGCACAACGGCGTGTTTCTTTATTTTGCGAGCGACCGACTGGATTCCCGTGACGACAGTTTCCGCATCATGCACATCTTCAAGGGCTACCGTGATGAAGACTTCATCCGAGATTTAGGACACAAGATTCATCGAGGGCAAGAAGGGCGTGTGCTGAGCGGTTACGTTGCAGGGAATCGTTGTTATGGATACAAAAATGTGCCGATCCCTGATGGAAACGGCAAAAGCAGCTTCGGCAGGCCAGCACTCATCGGCGTGAAGCAAGAACTCGTCTCGGAAGAGGCTGAAATCGTAAAGAGAATTATGGAAATGCGTGCCGACGGATTGAGTTTCGGTCGGATTGCCCAAATCTTAAAAAGCGAAGGGGTCGCGCCACCAAGGAATCCGAATACGGCGGTGATGCCAGCGTGGTATCCGTCAACCATCAAGCAGATTACTCACAATGAGCTTTACCATGGCTGGCGGGTATGGAATCGGACACAGAATGTCTTCAATCAAGCTGAAGGGAAAAAGTCAAAACGAAACCGCCCTCAGTCGGAATGGATACGGGTGGAAGTTCCTGAACTGCGCATCATTTCCGATGAGCTTTGGGAAAAGGTGCAGGCGGTGAACCGCCGTGGGCGTGACAAATATTATGCCACCAGGCAGGGTGGTATGAACCGAACTGAGCATAGCCGCAAGTATCTTTTCAGCGGCCTGATGATCTGCGGAATCTGCGGCGGGCCCTACACGGTGATCAACGGGAAGGCACCCAACGTTCGGTATGGCTGTCCGAATCGTGCCTTCCGTCATACCTGCAACAACAAGACGACAATTCTTCGTACCCGTCTTGAGCGGCAACTCATCGCCGCTTTGTCAGCGAACCTCTTGGATGGTCGTTTGGAAGAAGAGCGTACACGTGAATTTGTTGAACAACTGAAAGCCAGAATCGAACTGGAAGAACAGCTTGCTCGTGAAGCGGAACTGGATCGACCAACACTGGAAAAAGAGCGCACCGAATTGGCCGCGCAAGGGCGACGGCTCGGTGAGGCGATCGCAATGCACGGGCATTCGCCTTTCCTTTTAGAGCAGCTTAAGAATGTGGACTCACGATTGGCAGAGATTGATATTCGCCTGAGTTCGAGAGCCGTAGCGAAACTGCCTAGCTTCACGGGTGAGCAAATCAGAGAGTTTCTGCGCAGGGAATCCACAGATTTCTGCGAGGTGCTGGCGGGCAATCCTGAGGTAGCAAAACGGGAAATCCAGAGGCGCATCAAACGGCTGGTATTAACGCCGAAGCAGATGCCGAATGGAACTGTCATCGAAATCACAGGCGACGTGGAATTGTTCCAGCAACAGGACGGTCTAATGCTGAACAATTCGCTGGATGGAATTGGTCAGCATTACACTTTCCCTCGCTTCGTCATTACCGTCGTCCTCGACCCCAGCCTTCCTGTGGCTGCCTAACTGGATTGCCAAGCCCATGCTCAGCGAGGACGACAAGATCCGGCTGATTCATGAGCGTCGCACGGCGCTCCTCAATCGTATGTTCGATGACTTCAGCCGGCTGTCCGGTTTCGGCGCCGAGGAGCCCTCGGATGAAATCCAGGCTATCCGGAGTGCGCTCTCGGAGTCCGACGCGATTGGCAGCCCAACACGCGCTATTCGTACTCGCTCTGCAGCAGGTCGTTGAATCCTTTATCGCCGGGCCGCCCACGGATGAGGCCTTTGAGTGGTTGGCGGAAGAACAGCACCGGGCGGATTAGATTCTGCTTGAGGATCTCGACCTTGGGAACCCCAGTGAGCACAAGATGATCGTGGCCTGACATGTCGCGCCGGAACGTGGTCAGAACATGGAGCGTGGAAATCTTTCAGGTCGCGTGCATGAGGTTCCGGTACGAACACGCAACGGTTCGGCCAGCGCTCAATCAGCTTTTGCTCCAGTTCCCTTTTCAAGATGCCTCCACAGTTGCCCTCTGACCTCTGTAAAGCTAGAATGCCGGACGGCTGATTCGAGATCATCCGGCGGTTGTGAGGACTTCGAGCCGCTCCTCTCGGAAGCCCAGACACTGGGAAGCACCCAGGTTGGAGCTTTTCGCGGCGAGCACACTTCCGCAGGTGAAGTGACATTTTATCCATGTCTACGGATAGCCGAATTATTAGAAAAGTGGTCAGCGACGCAATGCATTCACACCGCGAGCTCTCCTACGTCAGCAGCCCATGCATTTGTCCCCGCTCACCCTCGATGGAATCTCACTGGTTCTTTTCCAAAGTGTTTTTGATAGACGCTAAGGATTTCTGCAGTGAGGACGCTGACTTGTCCACCGCGGCCTTTCTGACGATCGAGCCCTTGAAACCGGTCAACCCCGCCTGTTCCGATCCCATCAACATGATGAGGTAAAAACCGGACTGCTTGGGATCGTCGCTGCGGACGCAATAAGTGAGGTCCAGGGCCGTCTCAAAGTAGTGACTGGAATAAAGTTGTTTCTCAGCGATGGTGTAGGCTGGCTCATGCGGATTGTTCCCCTGCATGGTTACGACCTGCACCACACGCAACGTCGGCTTAAGACCAAACTTTACCTTTGCCCAATAGAACATGTTCTCCACATTGGCGGGCTTGCCTTCGGGATATTCGAGAAGGTAGTTGTAGTAGTCCGGCAGCGCTTTCGGCAGAATCTTGGTGTAGCTCAGTATGTACTTGAATTGTTCCGGAACTAGCGTGGGATTCTTCTTGTCATTATATTCGCCGAGAGCTTGGTTCCCTCCCTTCTGATAAGCGAGCAGCCGCTCGATTACCCTCTTGTGCAGAAACTCATTGGCTTGGTCGGCCGCGTCGGGTGCAGAGAAATCAACGGATTTCTGAAGTCCTTCGAGGCCCTCCGCGGGCGACTGGATTTGACAATTTTCGGGCTTGCAGTCCTTCAACGCTTTGATGTCCTCACCATCGTATGAGAAGCCCTTCAAATCGGAAACTTGCGGTGGATCGCTGAATTTTCCGATGGCCACGAATTCGGGGAGCTTGCGCAAGCGATCAAAATCATAGGCCAGTTTGACGTAGCTTTCCGGAGTGGCCTTTACGAAGACGGCGCCGAATACGACAATTTCATCGGGAATACGCGACGGCATTTTCATCGACACCGCCTGCCCTGCCCGGATGGCAGTTAGCTGGTCCTGACTAAGCCCGATCTGTTGAAAATAGCTATTCAGCTCAGAAGTCGTCTGGGCGTCGCAGCCCAAAGCAGCTCCAACAGCTAAAGTGACAAGCCCAGCGACTCGCATCACGTTTCGCCTCATGGCAACCTCCGCTAGTGTTCTCCCGCCCAAAGTGTTTCTTCGTGGATTTGCTCCATTCATATTCTGCGACTTCATTTCTTTGGCATGAACTCATTCCGAGTCAGGGGGCCAGTGGCGAGTGCTGTAGGCTCGGGCTCGCGCTGGTTCTTGCCCTATCAATGAACCTGCGGAGTGCTAAAGTCAGCGGCACCGAGACAACCGCTCCCGCTGGACCGATGAGATATCCCCAGAACAACAGCGAGAGCGTGACTTCGCCCAGCGATACGTTGATTTTCTTTTTCAAAATTATCGGATTCAAAATGCTCCCACCTACGGTCTGCGTCAGAACCATTACTGCGAGCACCAGCAATGCCCTCTTCCAGCCCAACATCAGAAGTGCCAGTAAGGTCGGCGGTACCAGTGCGATCACGAATCCAAGGCTTGGAATGAAGCGGAGGAAGAAGTACAAAACGCACCAGACCACGGCGAAATCAACGCCTAGTACGGTCAGCAAAATCAGATTCACGACAGCAAGGATGGCTCCAGTTTCCGCGGTTGTAGCAATTTGGCGTTGAATATCTTCGCCAAACTTTGTCAGTCCCTTAACGATGGGACTATCGCCCCGCTCGGCGTTCAGCAGTGCTCCTAGAAACAGCATCGCTAGAACCCAAATTACCAAGCGGTCAGAAAAGAGCTCGATGGTTGTCGGAATGACGTAACCGACGAATTGCAGGATCCGACCTGCACTAAGAGAACTCCTAACCAATTCTCCCGTTGATTCAATTCCATGTCGCGCCAACAAGCCCGTGATCTGTTGGGAAAGATCATGAATGCGAATTTCGTAGACCGGAAGCTTTGCACGCATTTGCAGGCTCGCTCTGGCCAGAGCGAATGCAAGGACGCAATACAGTGCAACAACAAGAAATACGGCACAACTGAGCGCGGTGCTCCTGTGGAAATGGAATCGGCGCACGAGCCACTGGGGGAATGGAAGAATGGCAAATGTAAGCAGGAGGGATAAAAGCAGGATGGAGAGCAGGTGGGAGGCCATGTGGACGCCATATGCCACGATGATAATGCAGGCGGCAATCTTCAGCGTTTGGATGCCTAAGTGCTTATCGTTCTCCACTGAACATTCTCCGGCCACAGATTCCCGCTCTCAATTTGCATTTTGTAATGACTGGTCCTTGCACACTATGGACACAGGCCAATAATGCTGTCTACTGCCCTTTGGGGAAGGATGAAGCCCCTACCGACGCAGGGTGAATTGCAGATGACTCGGGTATTCTTCGCGGAACATGCATGCACCTTCCCCAAAGGGCAGTAGCGGCGTCACCTTTTCCACACCTATAGTGCTCATCGACGCAAAAACCTGAACGCGAGGCGAGCGAGATAAGTCAGAAAGAAATGAGAGCTTCCTATGAAGTGGTCAAGAAGGGTAAGCCCCGCTTTGGGGGTGCTGCCAGCCTTCTTGCTGTCAACCTTCCCTCTGTTTGCGCAAGACACGCCCGTTGGCCCGGCGGGTACTCAAGTTGCCACTGAGCAAACGTCTGCGGCGGCAGTGAACACCAATGCACTGCGAAACGCAGCGCAGAATCCGGTGGCCAGCCTCATTAGTGTTCCTTTGCAGGATAACTTTAACCTTGGCACCGGGCCTGGTGACCGCACCCAGAATGTTCTGAACATTCAGCCGGTGATCCCGTTCAGCCTCTCAAATAACTGGAACCTCATCACCCGCTGGATTACGCCGATCATCTACCAACCACTTCCTGTGCCGCAGCCACCTGGGCCCACAGTGCAAACAACAGGAGTCTACGGCTTGGGGGACCTGAACCCTTCCTTCTTCCTCTCGCCGAAACACAGCAAAGTGATCTGGGGCGTCGGGCCGACGTTTGTCTTGCCCACAGCAACGAACACCACGTATCTCGGACAGGGGAAACTGAGCATGGGCCCCTCGGTAGTCGTGCTCGTGCAGCCGCCGCATTGGACGATCGGGTTTCTTGCCAACAACGTCTGGTCGGTGGCTGGTCATGCCAATTTCAATCCCGACGGCACCGTCAATAAGCCACCGGTGAACCAATTCCTCTTACAGTATTTCGTGAACTACAACTTGAAAAGGGGTTGGTATCTTAACTCTTCGCCAATAATCACGGCGAACTGGAGGGCCAACAGCGGAAATGTGTGGACAGTGCCATTCGGCGGTGGTGTCGGCAGAATCATGAAGCTCGGATTCCAGCCAGTGAATATTACGGCGCAGGTCTACGGCAACGCCGTTCATCCCGCAGGGGTTTCGCCATGGGGTATCCGGCTGCAGTTTGTTCTGCTATTTCCTCAGTTAACCAAGGATCAGCAGAAAGCCTTGCTGCAACAAAAACTCAAACAGATGGAACAGGAGGAGCAGCAGAAGCAATAGAAGCGAACCACTGGTGCCGAGCGGGAATGTTTGTGAAGAGCCACGCGCTATCAGGCATATCGGGTTCATGGCATGAGTTGCCACGCTTTCGGGTCCGGTTTAATGCGAGTTACTACATTTTGATACGGGAGGAATTGAATGAGAATTACTACACTTTTGCTGCTGGCATCCGCCGCGCTGGCATCACCGCGCCCTGCGGACGCTCCGGTTTTCGAGATCGTGCGGGCAGATAGCGCGATAAAGTTCAACGTAAAGGCATCAGTGGCTATCGCCGGGAAGTTCGACAAGTGGGACGCTACGCTAACATTTGCCTCGCCAGAGCTCTCGACTGGCGTCCTGGACATCAAAATTCAAGCCGGCAGCGTGAATACGGGCAGCGGCATGAAGGATGGCAAACTGAAAAGCAAAGATTTCTTTGATGTCGAACAGGATCCATACATCACCTTTCATTCGACCAAGTTTGAACAGACCGGTCCGAACACCGTTGCGATTGACGGCGACTTTACCATTCGCGGTGTAACCAAACAGGAAAGATTAGTCTTCACCACGGTTGACCCCCAGGAGAGGGCTGCGGGTATAGGCACGGTGACCGGGACCATGGCCTTCGACCGTAAGCAGTACGGGATGAACAGCGGCATCCCATTCATCAAGATCGCGGACCGCGTAGAGGTCGACCTTGCACTCAAGGTGCACCGTCTCAGCGGGCCTCCCCCCAATCTCAACCAGTAGTTACCGCAGAGGGCTCCCGGAGGCTACGGCGTCCCTACCTCGTTATTATTGCGTCCGACCTCATAGCCTTCGGGAGTTTCTTATCTTAGAATTACCCCAAAGCTCAGATCGCTGCCCTAACGAACGTTGACAAGAATATCGGCAGAAGTTGTTCCGGCAGGATTGCGACGTGAAATTGTAGGCGTGCGTCTGACCTCCAACGCAATGAGCCCGATTACCATCATCTGGTCCATGATTGCGTCGGCGTGCCTCACGCTGGCCGGAATTAACTTCCTAGTCTGGTGCCGGGATCGCAAGAGTTGGGTTAATTTGTTTTTTTCTTTGCTTGCGACGAGTACGGCGGCCTCTGCCTTTTGTGAATTATGGATGATGCTAGCAGGGACGCCGCTAGAATTTGCGACTGTGCAGAAGTGGGTGCAAATCGCGCTGTGGCTGATGATTGTGTCCCTTGTCGGGTTCGTGCGGGTCTACTTGAAAGCCGGGCGATTGTGGCTCGTCTGGATTGTCTGCGGCCTGCGCACCCTCGCTCTCTTGCTTAATTTTCTAACGGGGCAGAACCTCAACTACCGCGAGATCACGGGCCTCCGGCATATTTCGTTTCTCGGTGAATCCGTGGCCATCGCCGAAGGTGTGCGCAATCCCTGGCTCCTGTTGGGCCCGATAAATGTGGTGATCCTCGTCATCTTTCTCACCGACGCCACTGTCACTGCCTGGCGGCGGGGCGACCGCCATCGTGCACTTTACATGGGCGGAAGTGCCGTATTCTGCGCGCTTGCCTCAACGGCTCTGTTCCAGTTGGTGCTCCTGGGAATCGTCCAAGTACCCTTTGTGGTGAGCCCATTCTTCACGGGCATGATCGCAGTGATGGGTTACGAACTGGGCAGTGAGATGTTTCGCGCCTCGCAACTCGACCGTAAGCTACAAGAGAGTGAAGCCGGGCTGCACGAAATCGAAGAAAGAATGAGACTGGCGGTTGAGGGCGCGGAGTTCGGCATATGGATTCGGGATTTGCTGCGCAACGAAATCTGGGCAACCGACAAATGGCGGGAGCTGTTTGGATTTCCCGGGACGGAACGGCTGGAACTAGACAAAATCCTGGACCGCATTCATTCGGAAGATCGAGACGTGTTCCGCTCGATTCTGGAGAAAGCCGCCAAGGGCGACGGCGGTTATGAAGCAGAATATCGCCTCGTGCTCCCAAGCGGCGAAATGCGTTGGATCGGTTCTCACGGCCGTGTCGAGTTCGACAATACTGGAAAACCGATTCTCGTTCGTGGCGTATCGCATGACATTACCGGGCGAAAGCAAGCCGAGCAGGAAACTGAGAATTTGCGCCGGGACATTGCGCATGTTGACCGTGTCTCTATGATGGGCCAGCTCGCTTCGGCGCTGGCGCATGAGATTAACCAACCGCTCGGCGCCATTCTGCGCAACGCGGAGGCGGCGGAACTGTACCTGGAAAATGCGTCGCCGGACCTCGAAGAAATTCGCGCGATCCTCGCCGACATTCGGAAGGACGACCAACGCGCCGGAAGTGTGATCGACCGGATGCGTGCTCTGCTCAAGCGGCAGAGCCTGGATAGGCGGCTGGTGAATGTTGGCGAGCTTGTCGGCGAAGTGGTTGCTCTCGTACGTTCCGACGCCGCGACGCGGCACGTGAAATTGGAAGTGAGCGTCGCCAACCCTCTACCTCCGGTATGTGGTGAGGTTGTGCACCTTCAGCAGGTGTTGTTGAACCTGATCGTCAACGGAATGGATGCTTTGGACGAAGCGAGCGCGGAGGAGCGCCGCGTCAGCGTTACCGCATGGCCAGCTGGTCCGCAGTTAGTGGAGATCGCCGTGAGCGATTCCGGCCGGGGCATTCCGGAAGGCAAGCTGAAGCAGGTTTTTGACCCCTTTTTCACCACCAAAGCGAAGGGCATGGGCATGGGCTTATCAATCTCTCGCACGATCATTGAGACGCACAACGGCCGGATCTGGGCGGAGAATAAGCGCGAGGGCGGTGCAATGTTTCGAATCACGCTGCCGGCGGCGGAGGTCGTTACGAAATGAACGAAACCGCGCCCATTGTTCACCTTGTCGACGATGATGCGTCTTTTCTGACGGCAATCTCGCGGCTGCTCCGGGCCAGCGGATTCTCTGTAAAGACCTATTCGTCGGCGCAGGAGTTCCTCGCGCAATGTGACCACTCCGATTCTCCGGGCTGTGTGCTGGCGGATTTGCAGATGCCTAAAATGAACGGACTCGATCTGCAATCTGCTCTCGCGCAAACGCACAATCCGCTGCCAATTCTCTTTTTGACCGGGCACGGGGATATTCCGTCCAGCGTCCGCGCCATGCGCGAGGGCGCCGAGGATTTCCTGGAAAAAACTGCTCCCAAGAAGAAGTTGCTCGATGCGGTTACGCGCGCTCTTGCCCGCGATGCTCGTGAACGCAACGCGCGCGAGCGGCAGCGTGAATTGCGTGCGCGCTTCAACTCGCTCACCGAGCGCGAGCGCGAAGTTCTCGCTCACGTTGTGCAGGGACAACTCAACAAGCAGATTGCCGGGCATCTGGGCATCCACGAACGAACCGTGAAACTGCATCGCACCGCCATCACCACAAAATTAAAAGTACAGTCCGTGGCGGAACTCACCCGGCTAACCGAAGAAGCAGGAATCTTCTCGAAGCCCTGAAGCGTACCTTCCCCAAAGGGCAGTAGACGGCATTTCCCGTCATTCCTATAGTGCTCGTAGTTCGAGAGCCGAAAACCCAAATCGAAGTTCGGCCCTGGTCGCAAACCTCTCGCTTAGGAAGCAAATTCCAGAAGCGTCCGCACGGGTGTGCCGGGCGAAGGAGAAGAACGCATGGAGAACAGCACGTTAGTCAAAGGTGCGATCCCGGATTGGGTCGCGGACATGTTCAAGAAGGTCGATGGGAAGGACTTGAGAGGTGCCTCGGTCTATTTCAGTGATACTTGTGACTTCTATTTTGGTCACTTTCATCTTCTCCCAGGCCCCGCCGGGGTCTTTAAGTTCATGGGCGCGTTTGATGCGCAGTTTCCGAAGTATCGCCATTTGATCGAGGAGTGCTGGGCCGGACCGGAGTTGGTGGAATTTGGTGGTCGCGTGCAATTCACGATCGATGACGGCACGGTGGTTGAGACGCCTTTCTACAATCGGTTTTTCGTCGACAACTCGAGCGGGGAGCCCAAAATCACCAAAGGCAACGCGTTGGTCGACCTTTCGGCGCTGCCTTCGAAATACTGGCAGCTCAGCAATCTCGCCAGATAGGTTTGCAGCGGGTTTGCAACCGCCTCGAGGCATGCCCGCCAGTTGGGAGAAGTCAATTCGAATAGCAAGAATTTTCGGACTAAGAAAAGGGAGAAAAACTATGGCTAGCACGTTAGTAAAAGGCGCGATTCCGGGTTGGATCGCGGATATGTTCCAGAAGATCGACGCAAAAGACCTGAAAGGGGCTTCGGCTTACTTCATGGATGACTGCGACTCTTATTTCACGCATTTCCACTGCAAGCCAGGCGGCGCGGGATTCGTTGAATTGGTGGCGACCTTCGACGCCCAGTTTGCCGAGTATCACCACCAACTCGCCGAGTGCTGGGACGGTCCCGAAGTCGTGATGTTTGGCGGCATGGTGCAATTCAAGACCCCCGACGGTCAGGTTTTCTCCACGCCTTACTGGAACCGGTTCTATAAGGCTCCGGGCGGGCAAGAGAAGATCGCGAAAGCGTTCTTCATGGGCAGCATGGGAGGCCTTCCCGAACAGTATTGGAAGCACCTCAGCAAGCTGGCGCAACCGTAGTTGAGTAGCGGGAACGGACAACTCCGCAAAGGAACGAAGAAATGAACATGCTCTTCCAGACTGCAAAAACGCTAATCCTGATGGCGGCGATTGCACTGCTCCCGATTTGTACGCTGGCGGATGAAAGCGGCGCTGGTTACTGGCTCGTCGGCGCGGCTGGCAGCCTGGCGGCGGCCAAGGCGACGCCGGGATGTACTTTTGCCAGCACATTCTACTTCGCAGACGAGAACTCAACCTCCACGGTGACCCTCCCGAATGGTCAAACCGCGAAGGTGAACGTGAATGTGAAAAGCCCATTTTACCTTCCCAGTGTGAGTTGCACGCCGTTCACTAAGATTCTGGGCGGCCAATTCACCGCGAGTTTTGCCTGGCCTGTTGTCCACGCAAGCGTCGACGCCACCGCGACTCTGACCGGCACCACGACCGGCGCCAGCAAAACCGACTCCAACACCGGTATGGGCGACATGTACCCTAATGTCAATTTGCGTTGGAACCGGGGCGTCAACAACTACCTCGTCTACGTCCAGCCCGGCGCGCCATTCTTCTCCTACGACACGTCTCGGCTGGCGAACCTCGGTGCAGGGCACATGTCGATGGACCAGGGATTCGCTTACACCTATCTCAATGTCAAAACCCGGTGGGAAGCCTCCTTCCAGACCGGTTTCACCTACAACTGGGAGAACAGCCAAACGCATTACCAGAATGGTGTTGATATGCACACGGACTGGGGCACGTCCAAATTTCTGCATTACGGCAAGAGTCATCGCATCTGGCAGATTGGCGCTGTCGGCTATTACTACCAGCAACTCACGGGCGACAGCGGCTCAGGTAACAAGGTCGGTTCCAACATCTCGCGGGTGGTGAGCCTAGGGCCGCAATTCGGAATGATTCACAAGCTCAACTCCAGCTGGGAGGGCTACATCAACGTCAAGGCCTACGGGGAATTCGCTGCACAAAACAGATCCCAGGGCTACGTCATATTCGTTACCTGGGCGCTCTCGCACAAAGCGCAAGCTCGGACGGCGGGCGTCGAGTGACGAAAACAGCTTCAGAATTCAGAGAAGCGAAGGAGAAAAACGTGGATAACACGCTAGTGGAAGGCAAGATCCCGGATTGGGTCGCGGACATGTTCAAGAAGGTTGACGGGAAGGACTTGAAAGGCGCCTCGGTCTATTTCAGTGATACTTGCGACTTCTATTTTGGTCACCTTCATCTTCTCCCAGGCCCCGCCGGGGTCTTTAAATTCATGGGTGCCTTCGATGCCCAGTTCCCGAAGTATCGCCATTTGATCGAGGAGTGTTGGGCCGGACCGGAGTTGGTGGAATTTGGTGGTCGCGTGCAATTCACGATCGACGACGGTACGGTAGTCGAAACGCCTTTCTACAACAGGTTCTTCTTCGAAACCTCGAGCGGCCAGCCCAGGATCTCCAAAGGCAATGCCTTGGTCGACCTTTCGGCTCTTCCCGCGAAGTATTGGCAGCAGGTCTCGGCTCTCGCTCGCCCCAAGTAAAGGTGGACGGGCAAAGTGAACGGCAATTCAAAAAGAGGTAGAACAATGAAAACTGCAAGAGCGACAACGAAACTTCGCGCCTGCACTCTTTTCCTTTTATTGGCGGCAGTGGCGAGCGTCAACGCACAGGAGAAGACGCCAGACTACTCAGGCGACTTCCTGACACGAGATACGATGACCGGCGATTGGGGAGGATATCGAAGTGAGTTGGCGGAGAAAGGCATCACATTCGATCTGAGCCAGACGCAGAGCGAAATGGGAGTGGTTTCAGGCGGCTTGCGGTCGAATGGATCGTTTAGCGGGCGCTTTGACGGGTATCTGAATGTGGACACCGGCAAGGCGGGGCTCTGGAAAGGCGGCTTTCTGTTGGTCGAGGGTGAAGCGAATTATCTTGCTGGCTCCAGGGTTGACTTGAATACCGGCGCGCTGCTGCCGGTGAACCTCAATGGCGCGCTCCCTTCCGTCGGCCACTTCGGACGGGCCGCTATGTCGTACGTTTTGTACACCCAATTCCTTACCCATCACATCGCTGTCGTGGCAGGCAAGTTGGCCCTCACGGGATCCGATCCCAACGAGTTCGCCCATGGACCCGGTCTGCATGCCAAAGGTGATTGGCAGTTCATGAACATTGCCTACAATTTCTCTCCGCTCACCATATTTCCCGCTCAATACACTCCCATTGGAACCGGTTTCTTGATTATTCCCGGGAAAGATCCCGACGCATTCAAACTGCAAGCTTATGTCTTCAGCGGGACAGGCGATTCGACCGTGCCGGGTTTTGATAAATTCACGCATGACAGCCTGAGCTGGTCAGTCGAGGGCCATGTGCGAACCCATTTCTTCGGGAAGACTGGCCACCAGACTGCCGGCTATGTGGCGTCCAACAGAGAATTCACATCACTGTATCAGCTTTTTTCTCTCTCTCCTGAACCCGTAGAACTCCAAAAGGTTCAGGGTACATGGTTGGTTTACTACAATTTTGACCAGTATTTGTGGGAGCCCGAGAAAGGCAAAGGATTTGGAGTCTTCGGCCGATTCGGTGCGTCGGACGGCAACCCGGACCTGATCCATTACTTCTACAGCGTGGGAGTTGGCGGCACGGGCGTCGGCGCGAAACGTCCCCTCGATACGTACGGCATCGGCACGTACTACATCAATACCAGTCACCCCGTAGTGACGACGCCGGAGGGCGAAAGGATATTCCTGCGGGATGAAAAGAACTTAGAAGCATGGTACAGCTTTGCGATCACCCCCTGGGCTTTCCTGTCGCCTGACCTGCAGGTTGTTCATGGAATGGCGCAGCAGAATCTCATTGCTCACATCGAACAAGGTGTTCCGCTCAGGAATATTGATACGGCCGTGGTCCTGGGTGTGCGGCTGAGATTGGTGTTCTGACCCTTGCGGATGGCTGCTGGTGCAATTGCAGTATCGAACGAAGTCGCGAGTGAACGTCTAATGAACCGCATAGCCACCACCTATGTCGCAGTTGTTGATGATGATGAAAACATTTGCCGGTCGTTCGGGCGGCTGCTGCGTGCTGCCGGACTTCAGGCAATCACTTATAGCTCGGCGGAATCGTTTCTCGCAGACCGGAAGCATCCGCAGTTTGGGTGCCTAGTGCTGGATATCCAGCTCGGCGGAATCTCCGGGATTGAACTCGCGGAGAAACTCGTAGCGACAGGCGAACGTACCCCCATCATTTTTATTACGGCTCATGACGATCCCGAAGCGCAGCGAACGGCCGAAGCCTTGGGATGTGCCGCCTATTTCCGAAAAACAGATTCCGGCAAGGAAGTACTCGAAGCCATTCGGAGGGTCGCGCTTTAGCGGACGGCTGGCGCCAAGGGATCACAATGGAAATGCAAAATACAACTTCGCCGTTGTCACCGTGGCCCGCACCTGCGGGGGGTCGTCGTGCTTACCACGCCATGGTCAAACCAATAGGAGCCATCTGCAACCTGGACTGTACCTATTGCTACTATCTTCATAAAGAGCAACTTCTCGGCAGCACAAAAAAATTCCGTATCTCCGACGAAATCCTGGAAACGCACATCCGCCAGTACATTGAGGGTCAGGATCGTAGTGAAGTGGTCTTCTCCTGGCAAGGTGGCGAGCCGACTTTGCTTGGGCTGGAGTTCTTCCAAAAAGTTGTCGAGCTCGAGCAGAAGTACAAGAAGTTCAATCAGCGCATCGAAAATGACCTGCAGACCAATGGAACGCTCCTGAATGACGAGTGGGGCGTGTTCCTGAAGAAGCATGGTTTTCTGGTTGGGCTGAGCATTGACGGCCCCAAGGATCTGCACGATCGCTATCGCCTGGCCAAGGACGGCAAGCCCACGTTTGACAAAGTCTACGCGGCGGCACAAATGCTTCACCGCCATGGAGTGCCCTTTAACGCGCTCTGCGTTGTGAATCGCGTGAACGCCAAACGGCCGCTGGATGTTTACCGGTTCCTGAAGAATGAAATCCGACCGCGAGAAATGCAGTTTATTCCCTGCGTGGAACCGAAGGATTTCAAGCAGACAGCAACGCAGATGTGGGATGCAGCCACATTGCCGGTGCAGGACTCTCCCGCCGCTCATCCTGGTAATCCAAATTCCGTCGTCACGGACTGGTCCGTGGACCCTGATGATTGGGGCTACTTCCTATGCAAAGTTTGGGACGACTGGTATCGCCGGGACGTTGGCAAGGTATTCGTCAACCATTTTGAAACCGCCATCGCCCAGTGGAAGGGCATGGACTCCCAACTCTGTATCTACCACGAGTTCTGCGGCAAAGGCGTGGCGCTCGAGCATGACGGAAATCTTTATTCCTGCGACCATTATGTCTATCCCGAATACAAGCTCGGCAACATTCTGGAAACCTCCAGTTCAAGAATGGTTTTCTCTGAGGAACAGCGCAAGTTTGGGCTCAATAAATTTCATTCTCTGCCCCGCCAGTGCAAAGAGTGCGATTTCCTGTTTGCGTGCAATGGCGAGTGTCCCAAGAACCGTGTGATCCGCACGCGCGATGGCGAGCCGGGACTGAACTATTTGTGCACCGGATTGCAGAAATATTGGCGCCACATCGATCAAGACGTAAAAGACATTTGCCGGCGCTTGGCTCAAGGCGGGTTGGCTCGTCCGGACTAAAAGATTCACGGTGAAAGAAACATTCCCCGTGAAGGCAGGCTTTCAAGGAGCTTATGGCGGTCAAAAAGAAAGCAAGCTTCTATCGTGTTTGCGCGGTAAGACAAAAAGGAGAGTGGTTATGAAGTGGAATGGAAAGATAAGTCTGACTTTGGCGACGGTGGCCACGCTCTTCAGCGCGGCACCACCAGCCGCCAAAGCGCAAGAGAAGAGACCCAACATCGTGGTCATTTGGGGCGACGACATCGGCATAACCGATATCAGCGCCTACTCGATGGGTTTGATGGGTTTCCGTACGCCCAACATTGACCGCGTCGCCCGGGAAGGCATGATTTTCACCGATTTCTATGCTGAGCAGAGCTGCACGGCTGGCCGAGCATCGTTCATCACCGGCCAGTCCGGCTTGCGTACCGGTATGACCAAGGTGGGTTTGCCGGGTTCTACGCTGGGGTTGCAAAAGGAAGACCCGACGATTGCTGAGCTGCTCAAGGCGCAAGGCTATGCCACTGGTCAGTTTGGCAAGAATCACCTCGGCGACCGCAACGAGTTTCTCCCCACAGTGCACGGTTTTGACGAGTTTTATGGCAACCTCTACCACCTGAACGCCGAGGAAGAGCCGGAACTGCCGGACTACCCGAAGGACCCAGCGTTCTTCGCTAAGTTTGGGCCGCGCGGCGTGATGGACTGCAAGGCCTCGACTACGGATGATCCGACGGTCGACCCACGTTTCGGTAAGGTTGGCAAGCAGGTATGCAAGGATACTGGCCCGCTCACAAAGAAGCGCATGGAAACCATTGACGATGACATTGCCGCTCGGGCAATAGATTTCATCCAGCGTCAGAACAAGGCCGGCAAGCCCGCCTTCGTGTGGATCAACTTCACCCACATGCACCTCCGCACCCACACCAAACCAGAGAGCCTAGGCCAGGCGGGGCGATGGCAGAGTCCCTACCATGACACCATGATCGACCACGACAAGAATGTCGGCCAGATACTCGATGTGCTGGACCAGTTGGGCATCACGAACAACACCTTCGTCATGTATTCCACCGACAACGGTCCGCACATGAACACTTGGCCCGATGGAGCGATGACTCCATTCCGTAGCGAGAAAAATACAAACTGGGAAGGCGCCTATCGCGTCCCCTGCATGGTCCGCTGGCCGGGCCACATCAAGCCGGGCAGTGTGTCCAACGAAATCGTCGCACATCTGGACTGGCTTCCGACGTTTCTGGCCATGGGTGGTGACCCCAACGTGAAGGAAGAGTTGCTCAAAGGCTACAAGGTCGGAGATATGACCTACCATGTCCACCTCGACGGCGACGATCTGGTGCCTTATCTGACCGGGCAGGTTGCGAAGAGCCCGCGGGTATCCTTCTTTTATATCAACGACGACCAGCAACTGGTTGCCCTACGTTACGATAACTGGAAGCTCGTGTTCATGGAGCAGCGAGATCCCGGTACGCTGGGTCTTTGGGCTAACCCATTCACTCCGCTGCGGGTCCCAAAGATCTTCAATCTCCGTACCGACCCGTACGAGCGGGCGGACATCACCTCGAACACTTATTACGACTGGCTGATGGATCACGTCTATCTCGCGGTGCCCGCACAGGCGTATGTGGGCCAGTTCCTGATGACCTTCAAGGACTACCCACAGCGACAGAAAGCGGCAACCTTCAACCTGGATGAAGTTATGGAGAATCTGAAGGAATCAACCGGCGGCTCACACTAGCTTCGAATGGTAGGACGCCTCGTTATAGGCGTCCCGCAGCCGAGTAGTTTTGCCGCCAACCAGGAGGGTGGCTCGCAGAGGCCGCCCTCGGATCACAATTGTGGAAAATCTATGAAAAACATACTGATGAAGATTCTTGTTGCTCTGCTGCTCTTCTCTCCCATAGCAGCATTTGCAGCCGATCCGCTTCCATCCTGGAACGATGGCCCGGCCAAGCAATCCATCATTGCTTTCGTTGAGAAGGTGACAACACCCGGCTCAGCTGATTTTGTTCCAGTACCCGAACGCATCGCCACCTTCGACAACGACGGAACGCTCTGGTGCGAGTCGCCGCTGCCCACTCAATTGTTCTTTGTGCTTGACCGCGTGAAGGCGCTCGCACCGCAACATCCCGAATGGAAAACCACGGAGCCATTTGCCTCGTTGCTGAAGGGAGATTTGAAGTCGGCGCTCGCGGGAGGGGAACGAGGGCTCCTCGAACTCGTCATGGTGACCCACACGGGAATGACCACGGCAGAGTTCGAGCAAATCGTTAAGGATTGGATTGCGACGGCAAAGCACCCGAAGACAGGCAAGCTCTACACCGAAATGACCTATCAGCCGATGCTGGAACTGCTTGCCTACCTGCGCGCCAATGGTTTCAAGACCTTCATCGTTTCCGGTGGCGGCATCGAGTTCATGCGCCCGTGGGCCGAGCGGGTTTATGGCATTCCACCGGAGCAGGTGGTGGGCAGCAGCGTCAAAACAAAGTTTGAAATGCGCAACGGCACGCCCGTCCTTGTGCGCCTGCCAGAAGTGAACTTTGTCGACGACAAAGGCGGTAAGCCCGTCGGCATCAACCAGCAAATCGGCCGCCGTCCCCTTATGGCGTTTGGCAATTCCGATGGCGACCGGGAAATGCTGGAATACACCCACGGCGGCAGCGGCGCGCGGTTCGAGTTGCTGGTGCTCCACGATGATGCGGCCCGCGAATACGCCTACGGCCCGGCTCAGGGATTGCCGGACTCCAAGCTGGCACCTTTCCCCCAGGCGCTCTACGACCAAGCAAAGAAGAACAACTGGACCGTTGTGAGTATGAAGGACGACTGGAAACACATTTTTGCGTTTGAGAAGTAGAGTGCGCCTTCACGTGAGAGTGAAGCGTAAAGGTGTTGTTCGCGCTAAGACTAAGGAGGGTACAAATGAATCACGTCCCGGCAATTAGCAATCGGAAGCAAATTATCGCCAGCACTGCTCTTCGCATCAGCAAGCGTCTCGCGGTAATCGCCGCGGTAACGCTCGGCATCACTGCACCGGCAATCTCCCAGAATACTGAACTTCAGCAGAAACTCGCGGCCGTGAAGCAGGCTGCGGCAGAAAACAAGCAGAACATCCGCCAGTATCAATGGATCGAGACAACCCAGCTCACTTTGAAGGGCGATGCCAAAACCCCAACGAAGAATAGCTGCCAGTACGGGCCCGACGGAAAAGTCCAGAAGACCCTGATCGGACCTCCACCGCAGCAGCCAAGTGGCGGCAGGGCCAAGCAGAAGATCGTCGAAAAGAAAAAAGAGGAAATGAAGGACTACATGCAAGACGTGAAGGCCGTCCTCGCCATGTACGTGCCACCCGACCCCCAGAAGATGCAGGCCGCCTTTCAGGCAGGCAAAGTCTCTTTGAACCCTGCGGAAGGCGCGGCGAACCTGGTGTTCACCGATTACGCCCAACCCGGCGATAAGATGACCCTGACGTTTGACACCGCCACCAAGAAAATCGCCGGCTTGCATATTAGTACCTACATGGGACAGGAGAAAGATGCCGTCACGTTGCAGGTGCAAATGGGTAGCCTGCCTGATGGCACCAGCTATGAGCAGCAAACCGCTCTCAACGCAACCGCCAAGCAACTGGTGGTCACAACCACAAATTCCAATTACCAAAAGCTTGGCGGGTCGTAGGACATCAGCAATTCAGCACTGAAAGGACACAAGATGAAAACCGCCCCCGCCCCAAAATTTCTGGCGCTTGCACTCATTTGCGCGATAGCAGTCGCGGCGCACGCTGCTGATAGCAAGAAAGAACAAAATCAGAACGAAATCCGGAAAACGGCGCAGGATACATTGCAAACCATTTACAAAGCCGAACCGAAATCCAAGGCAGCAATCAAACATGCTGCTGGCTATGCGGTCTTCAGCAATTTAGGAGTGAAAATCCTCCTCGCAGGGTCTGGCAACGGAACGGGTCTGGCGGTCAGCAATAAGACCAAGCAAGAAACCTTCATGAAGATGTTGCAGGTCCAGGCCGGACTTGGAATGGGTGTCCAAAAGTTCCGGGTTGTCTTTCTATTTGACAACGAGAAGGCGCTCAATGGCTTTGTCAATTCCGGCTGGGACTTCGGCGGGCAATCAACGGCGGCGGCTAAGAACGGCGACAAGGGTGGCGCGATGAGCGGGGCGGTGTCGGTCTCTGACGGAGTCTGGATGTATCAATTGACCGACAAGGGCTTGGCCGTCGAGATCAGCGCCACAGGCACGAAATACTACAAGGATGACGACCTGAATTGAAATGTGAAGCCCGAAGGAGTGCGACCTATGGCCCATACAGCTATGCTTAAGAACGGGGAGTCGCGGCAACCCATCAACCGCGAGTTCGCCGCCCAGTCACACCACTCGCCAGCCGAGCTCAAAACGAGGGGCAAAATGTTGCGCGAGAAGTGTCCGCGAACCTCGCACGCGGAATGGAAGCCACCCCACGACCGACCGGACCCCGTTCGCCTTGTGCTGAAGGCCGACGAGGGGCGCATCCCCGATCTCCTTCCCCTTCGCCACGGACGCATGGTGGCGTCTCCCTTCAGCTTCTACCGGGGTTCGGCGCTAGCCATGGCGGCGGACCTAGCGGGCCTTCCATCAACGGGCATCCGGGTGCAATGCGGCGGAGACTCACACCTGGTCAACTTCCGAGGCCTGGCAACTCCGGAGAGGCAAGTTATCTTCGCCATCAACGATCTCGATGAAACTCTCCCGGCGCCCTGGGATTGGGACCTCAAGCGTCTGGCAACGAGTTTCGTGATCGCCTGTCGCGACAACGGCCTTAGTGAATCCGTCGCCAAGGATGCCGTACACACCTGTGTCCGGTCCTACCGCGAGCACATGGCCGAGCTCGCCGAAATGAAGGTGCTGGACCTCTGGTATGCCGCGGTCGAGTCCGAGACGGTGATCTCGAGTGTCAAGGACGCTGGGATCCGACGCGGTGCGATCAAGAACTTGGCAAAGGCTCGTGAGAGCAGCACGTCCGAGGGTATCTTCCCGAAGCTCATCGCCGATCCTGGCGGGGAGCCGGTCATCAAAGACCACCTTCCTGCCATCTTCCACTGGAAAGGTCACATCGCCGGGAAGATCCATCCGGACGTCATGGACATCATCATCCGGTACCGCAAAACTTTGGCGCCTAACTATCGCATGTTGTTCGACCACTACGAAGTCAAGGACGCCGCAGCCAAGGTCGTCGGCGTCGGCAGTGTCGGCACTCTTTGCTGGATAATACTGCTGATGGCCTATGAGGGAGATCCTCTTATTTTGCAGGTTAAGGAGGCGCGTGCTTCGGTCCTGGAGAACTATGCCGGAAAGAGCATGTACCCGAATCACGGACAACGTGTCGTGAACGGCCACCGCCTGATGCAGCCGGCTAGCGACATTTTCCTTGGCTGGACCCAGAGTAGGCGAGGACACCACTTCTATGTACGCCAGCTCCGGGATGTCAAGATGAAGTTTGCCGTTGAGACCTTCCACAAGGACAGGATGATAATTTTCGCTGAATGCTGTGGTTATTCGCTCGCGCTCTCCCACGCGCGCTCCGGGCCCGCCGCCCTCATTAGCGGATACCTGGGCAAGAGCGACACGTTCGACAAAGCGCTCGCCAAGTTCTCGATCGCCTATGCTGATCAGAACGAAAAGGACCACGCTGCGCTGAAACGTGCCATCCGCGACGGAAAGGTCAAGGCAGTCATCGAAAAGGAAAAGTAAGAGATCGCGCATGATGGAATCCAGTGCTACGCGTTCCCTGAGGTCAAAAACTTGACGCTGCGACGCGACACGATCGTGACGGTGCTGGTGCTTCTGGCGATCGCCATCGCGCTGCCGTTTGCCATTAGGGACACCCTTGAAACGCATCGCGTGTACGTGTTCTCGCGCCAATTCCTGGAGGAATTACCGCGGCGCTTTACCGGCCCCGGGCGGTTTCGTTTCATCCTGCAGCCGGTGACGGCCCTCCTCCTGGGGCTGCACGGAGGCCTGCCAAGGCGAGCAATCCGCCCTACCTCTTTGGGCTCATCTTCAGTGGCAGCCATCGAGGAGAATTCCTGCGGAGCGGCTTGGCGGCCATCCGCAACCTGCTCGCCGTAGGGATCATCATGGACCTCGCGTTTCAACTGATCCTCTATCACTCAGTGCATCCGGGCGCGGCCTTGCTCATTGGGCCACTTTTTATTTGTCTCCCCTACGCAATCTTCAGAGCACTTACCACTCGCTTCGCAGCGTTGTCCGGGAAAAAATCAGAAACAGGATGATAAGCAACGATGCAAATCACTCTAACATGCGATCTCAACGCTATAGCGTCTGTCTCAGGAGGCATCGCCATGTCTTATAAGCGTTACTTGCGAAAAGCGAGAGGCTGGGCAATCCCTGCGATTTATGCAGGTGTAGCAATGACCGCCGCACTGACCCTTCCGCGGATAGAGGGCCGGTTGTTTCCTGGCCTTGCCTTACCAATGAGCGTCTCTTCTGCAATCGCCATTTACTCCTCGATCGCCTCGGGCATGATCGCGTTGACAGGGATCGTATTTTCTCTAACCTTCGTGATGGTGCAATTCAGTGCAACCGCATATTCTCCACGCCTGGTCCTCTGGATTGCGCGCGACCCCATGCTTTCTCATGCCCTGGGGATTTTTACCGCCACCTTTCTCTATGCCGTTGCAGCACTCACCGGTGTGGACCGAAACGGCTCGGGAAAAGTTCCGTTTGTTAGCGCTTGGATCGTAGTTGGTCTCCTCATAGCAAGCGTAGGCATGTTTATCGGCCTGATCCAGGGGATTGGTTTGCTTCAGATCAACCGGATGCTGATCTTCACCGGTGACCAGGGCCGTAAGGTGATCGCGACAACTTATCCGGCGGTCAATTCTCAGTCTGCCCCCACACAATTGCGCGATTTTCGTCGTTCAACTCCCGCACAGACGCTGCTTCATCATGGGCGGCCGCAGTCCGTGGAGGCGGTCGATATCGCTGCCTTGGTGAATCTGGCGAAAGTATCCGGCGGTGTCATAGAAATCGTCGTCGCAGTCGGCGATACGGTTGTGGAATTGACGCCTCTGTTGAACGTATATGGTGCGGAGCACCCGGTTGATGAACGAAAGTTGCGCAATGGCATCGAAACTGGAGATGAGCGCACGTTCGAGCAAGATCCCAAGTACGCCATCCGCCTCCTGGTGGACATCGCCATCAAGGCGCTCTCTCCGGCAATTAACGATCCCACAACAGCGGTGCAAGCACTTGATCAGATTGAGGACCTGCTGTTCCGTCTAGGCCAGCGGCGCCTAGAAATTGGACACTTTCGTGACAGCGAGGGCAAATTGAGACTCGTGGTCCCTTTTCCTTCGTGGGACGACCTCCTTCGCCTTGCTTTTGATGAGATTTGCGCCTGTGGCGCCACCAGTGTGCAGGTTATGCGGCGCATGAACGCGCTCCTAACGGATCTCAAAAACGCTGTTCCGGAAGAACGCCGCCCAACTCTTAGGTACTGGGATGCACGATTGAAAGCCATTATCGCACGTTCGTTCGCGGATGGTGAAGAAAGGCTGGAAGCATTTCGGGAAGATCGGCAAGGGCTTGGCGTCCCCCGCGATCGTGCTTCTGAGAGCGCTTAGGTGTGAGCCGGCCGAGTGACTCAGGAGGGTCAATGAATCATCAAGAACTACACACCGCAGACCCACGAGTGGACTTAGCGCGTGGCCGAACGGGCATGGCAAAGTTCCGCACGCAGCTTGCGCTGGACCGCACTACGCTCGCGTGGATCAGAACAACGATCACCATGGCAACTTTCGGGTTCGGCATGATTGGCTTCTTCCGGAGTTTGGAAGAGAAATCTCCCAACGCCAGAAGTGCCCAGTTACATCACGGCGCAATAAAGTTTGGCGTCGCACTTATTCTCATCGGAGTAGCTGCCACGCTGCTATCGGGGTTTTCCCAGTGGGTTTCCCTACGGAGGCTTCGTCGCGGTGACGACCTAGGCTTAAGTCAGTGGCCATTGAGCATTACCTTGGCATTGTTGCTTGCGATTTTGGGCTTGGGTGGACTGTGGTACGCAGTCTCGCACTGAACCTCAGAGTTCACCCCGCAGACGGGAAATTGGCAGGAAACAACTTGGGCCGACAGGACTACCTGGCTATCTGCTTTCGGCACTCGGAGATACAGAGTATTACTCCGGTTCTTGCGTTTCTTGGCGACTGATGAAGTTCGAGTCGCCTCAGAAGCTATGGCAACCATTGGTAGCGAACGACAGGAAAGAAACGACCTAGGGTTAGTTCCGGAACGCGCCATATACCATGGGAAGAGTTTTCAAGCTCGTCTTAATTATGGTGCTCGCCGCGTGTCCTCACCATGGACTTCGTGCTCCAGGACCTCGCCCCGCGGGCTTACGTAATCACCCCCATCCATTCGAACGCAGTAATCTTCACCTATTCCTTCTCCGACGGTGCTGTCTCCTTGAACAACGCACTCCCGGTTCCGAACGCAACGGGGAAAATTAGCGCACCAGCTTTCACTTATTTCCACTCTTTCAACTTCTTCGGCCGGACCGCCAACTTGACCGCTTCATTGCCCTACGGTATAGGGCACTTCCAAGGAACCGTTATGGAAAATGAAGACAAGCCCTACCGTTCCGGCCTTCGGACGCCGGTGCGGCAGCAGCGCTCTGGATTGGAGGAGCAGGCACAAAAATCAGAATGGCGACTTCCGGTTTCGGCGCAGGCGGAGGGGGCGGCGCTATTCCGGTTCTCTTGATCTCCTGGGTAACCAGAGTTTCTGGCTGCTCGACTACTTGTTGCGCCTCGATCTTCATTCCTGGCTTTAGACCGAATGCATCTGTTTGTTGTCCATTGATGGTGAATTTCTGTCCCTTGGGGATCTTGAATCGCTGATTCTTACCATCTTCCAGGGTCAGGATCACGGAAAGAGGCGGGCTAACCTGCCAAACGGTGCCGGTCACGGTTTTAACGGTAGTGATCATCCTTGGTGTGGCGGTGGTGATAACTTGTCTCTCGACTTTCATGCCTGGCTGGAGTTGGTGGACGTTCAGCTGCTTGCCGTCAACTGTGATGGTTGTGCTTTCCGGAACATTGTCGAAATGGCGTAGCGTTCCATCTTCCATCTTAACCACCACACTGTTGCCGGAGACGTAAACGATTTCACCGATTGCGACTTTGACCGTCTTTATCGGAGCCCCCACGGTAGCAGTTTTCGTTTCTGTCTGCACTTGCGCTAAGGCTGTAAGAGCGAAGGCGGTACAGAGAACCCCCGCAACGGACAGACCTTGCAAAATAGATCGTCTTAACTTCATCTGATTTTCTCCTGTTTGTTGATTTTCTGGCCCTTGGGAATTGAGCTTTTGTTCGCATCCTCAACCGATTGGCTAGATATCTGCATCGTAGCGGTCACCACATAGCGCTGCGGGGCGCTGCCGACAAAATAAAATGGATAGCAAGTGACCAGGGTCAGATTAGGTTCTGCCGTGGCATCCAGAACGTGAACATTGTCGGGGTTAACAATCTGGATTCCGATGATGACGTAGTGATCCGTATGCCCTGGTCGGACGAGCTCGATAGAATCATTTGGAGCCACGTCCTTCAGGCCGCGGAAAAAGCCATCCCGATGTCCCGCGATACCTACATTCCCGCGCTGCCCGATTTGGGCGGTGCCTAGAATCCGGCCGACCCCGCGATTCAGGGTGAGATCGTCCGTATCGTTGAATACCGGCACTTCAAGGCTGATCTTTGGGATGCGCAGGATTGCGAGGGGAAGATCCTTCTTAGTGGCGAGGCTGTCTTTGTACGCAGCGATTCGTTGCGGAGACCATTGCGCGAACCGCGGCTCAGAAGGGGACGCCTGCGAGGCGGTGGCGTGGTCGTTGCTTGCCGCTGAAACAGCATTGAATCTTTCCGGCGCGGCGCGAGAAGCCATCGCCCTGTGGAATCGCGCTGCTCCCCAGAACGCTAGAAGCCGGGGTCGATCCCCAGGAAAACACGCCCGGCCGTTCGAACTGTTGTTGCCCCGTGTGAAGACATCTCGTCCCTGTATCCTAATTAGACAAACGTACCTTGCTGCGCCCAAAGCTCCTTGCGATCTCTGCCTTCAGGAAGAACCGAATTTTGCTATACGGCCAATCTTTTCGTCGTCATCAACACTGCGACAATGGGGGTGGTAATGCTGCTCATCGGGATTCGATGAGCACTATAGGAATGCAAAGGTAACGCCGTCTAGTGCCCTTTGGGGAAGGTCCGCACTGAGGCTCAATGGCGGTAAAGGATTATCTAGCAGGAGCCAACCAGTCCGCACTGCGCTTTGATGAAAGACGGAACGGGTCGGCTAAGTGACTTGTCCCTGGCATTCGGAGGCAGATTGAATCGTACTTCACGGCCGTAGCGCTCCAGCTTTCCTTCACATTTGAGTGTGACCAGGTTTCTATGGCCATTGGGACCGGTCGCCGGCAGCAAATGGCATCTAGAACAGCGTGGGGCGATCCGAGAAAGCTTGGAGGTTTGCTGAGAGTGAGAGCTTCGAGCTCTGCGGCAGTGATCCGCGTTCGCGGTGGATGAGAACTACATCGGGTTTTTATCGCGAGCTGGGAGACATAATGTTTCGATGAGGTTTTGAAACACGAGCCGGCAAACTACGCCGGCGTTCACGAAAGGGTTTTGGATCTCGGCGAAATGCACTGCTGCTCGGACCCCGTGGCACCTGACTCGGCAGAGGCATGGAATCTGCGAGGTCAGGTGATGAAGGAAATAGGGAGATTCAGGCCGCGGTGGAATGTTTTGGTGAAGCACTCCAACGTGACGCAATCAGTCTTGGGATTGTCGAACACTCAATCAGACTGCTCAGTCCCCCGAGGCGGGGCCATAGATCTTTTGCCGGGTTTCGAAAGACCCTGAGCAGAGAAGGGGAAACCTATTTGGCAAAAAACGAATATGAGCATGCTGTGAGTTGTCCTTGTCTCTGCATGGCGGTTGGGTTAGAGCCCAATAATCCAGAGTACGTGAAACTCAAATGCGAACTGTTGGCGCAAATCGGTCTCCCCCGGAGTTGGCCGGGAGCCCGCTCATTCTAACAATGAATTCGGTCTGCCTTATGGGGGGAGTAATATATTGGCACGCTGCGGCGATCGGAGCTTCTGACAAGATTCTATCGTTGACTTCAGCCTCCGTTTCCTTTTTACTATTTTTACTAAAAGCGGCTGGAACAGGGCTTGTCTAGCGCTAAAAGGAGCTAACGCCGATTGAAAGTCCTTGACCGCCAGCCCGTTGGAAAAGCACGGTTTCCCTCGTTTTTACTGCGTTTTTGAAGATCCTGCCGGACAATCCCGGTATCGCTACCAAATAATTATATATATTATAAGTACACAATTCTGGGACAGACCAAGAAAGAACATCACTTCGAAAAATAGCGCTCTGATTTCGGCTGCGTTTGCTTGGCCCCTTGTGCAAGCTCTCTGATGAAATGCTCCAGGGGAAAGGCTTCTACTCCCCTGCCGATCGCGGAAGTGATCATAGATGCGCGCGGCCTACGGTGGACAACAATCAGGCGCCTCGCCTTTTTTCCAAGGGAGCGCTGCAATGACTGGAGTGGTGCGACCATTCCGGGCTGGACGGTCTTACCAGCCTTTGCCTCGATCAGCCAGAGTCCAAGATTAGGCCCGGGCACAAGAAAATCCACTTCGAGACCTTGCTGATCGCGAAAGTAGTACAACTCTTTTCTCAGCCCGCGATTCGTCTGGCTCTTGAGTATCTCGGCTGCAACGAAGCCTTCAAACAAGGGGCCCAAGAAGGGAGAACGCTCTAGCTCACCCACCGATTTTATTCCAAGGAGGTAACAGGCGAGACCAGAATCAAGCCAATATAACTTTGGAGATTTAATCAATCGTTTGCCGAAGTTCTCGAAGTATGGGGGTACAAGAATAATTTCGCCTGTTGCTTCCAAAATCTGCAGCCACTCACCAATTGTTGGCACGCTTATGCCGAGGGGAGCCGCCAGGTCCGTTTTGTTGAGAATTTGGCCATGGCGGCTAGCCAGCAGTGCTAGAAAACGACGAAACGTTACCAAGTCTCGCACGTTTGTGATTGCTCTTACATCACGCTCCAAATATGTCTGCAAATAAGAGGCAAACCATAACTCGCGAGATTTAGGCCGCGCAATTACTTCCGGAAACCCACCATGCAGTAGCGTGACCCTTTCCGTTTCTAACAAGCTGAAGGGCAATAGCTGCAAAATCGCGGCTCGCCCTGCCATCGACTCGGTGATGCCCCGCATCAAAGGAGCTTCCTGCGATCCGGTGAAGAGCCACTGCCCCATACGGCGGGGCTTTCGGTCAATAAGTGTGCGAACGTAGTTCAGCAACTCCGGTGTATTCTGAATCTCATCAAAGATGACTGGAGGATGCAGTCCTTCGATAAAAGAGCGGGGGTCACTGCGCACGCGCCCTTGAATGTCGGGATCTTCAAGGAGGACGTATTGGGCTTCGCGAAAAAGTTGACGCAAAAGGGTCGTTTTCCCCGCGCGACGTGGTCCAGTTACGACCACCGCCGGAAAGTGACGCGCGGCTCCCGTAAGAACGTCGGCCAGTTTTCTCGCGATATAGCGCATATGAGTATTCTAAACTAGCACTTTAGGATTCTCAAGGAGCGACTTACGGTAAACCTCGCGTCATATCATGCAGTGAGAGTTTCCCTGAACCCATAGGCCTTCCCAGGGGTCGCTTGGAGGAGGTCGTTGACCTATTCAAGAAAAATGGGGTCAAAAGTGAGATCTGCGACGAACGAAATCAAGGCCACAAAATTAGAGTCTCCTTCTCCAGCGAATTGCGGCTTGAGCAACAGGACGCGGTGCGGCAGATTGAAAAGTTCGATGACGGAATACTGTGTGCTCCCACTGCGTTTGGAAAGACGGTGGTTGCAGCTTGCTTGATCGCAAAGAGAGGCGTTAACTCGCTGGTGCTTGTACATCGTCGGCAGCTCATGGACCAATGGGTGGAGCGGCTCGCGTCCTTTCTCTCTTTGTCTAGCAGCAACATAGGGCAGTTTGGAGGAGGCAAGAACAAGAGAACGGGGACCATTGACGTTGCCGTGATCCAAAGCCTGCACCGAAAGGGCGAGGTTCAAGATTTCGTTGCGGATTACGGACACGTCATTGTTGACGAGTGTCATCATCTGTCTGCTTTCACATTTGAGAGTGTCCTTCGCCAGATCAAAGCCAAGTATGTTTTGGGACTAACTGCCACGCCCACTCGAAAAGATGGTCACCACCCGATCATTTACATGCAATGTGGCCCGGTTCGGTTCTTCCTCAGCCCCAAAAAGGCAGCCAAATCTTCACCGCTCGAACACAAGGTAATCCCCAGACTCACCGATTTCACCTGGAACAACCCGGTGGACGAAACGGCGATCCATGACATCTATAGCGCGCTAGTTACAGACGCTCGGAGAAATGACGCGATCATCGAAGATGTCGAGCAAGCTCTCCTGAACGGGAGGTCGCCTCTCCTATTGACTAGCCGGACCGAACATCTCGATTATCTGACAGGGCGCTTGCGCGGAATGTGCCAGCACGTCTTTGTCTTGAAAGACGGTATGGGAACGAAGCAAAGAAAGCAAATCGCAGAGTCGCTTTCACACTTTGGGCCCCACGAGCCCCGAATGATTCTGGCGACAGGGAGCTACCTCGGTGAGGGTTTTGACGACGCCCGCCTTGACACGCTGTTCCTTACGATGCCGATCTCGTGGAGAGGGACGCTCCAGCAATATGTAGGCCGACTCCATCGGCTGCACGAGAACAAAAGGGAAGTGCTCGTGTACGACTATGCCGACGTGCTGGTGCCGATGTTGGCCCGAATGTACAAGAAACGATTGGCCGGGTACTCAGCGCTTGGGTATACGGTTGCCATTAATCGTGACCAACAAGCGCTACCTACTGGTTGAGTTCACGAAAAGATAAATAACTCAAAATTTACAATGTCTGTTTGGGACCGAACCCGTTGGCTTGACTTCCGCTCCCGGTTCCTTTTTACTGTTTTTACTAAAATTGGGCGGAACAGGGCTTGCCTAGCGCTAAAAGGAGCTAACGGCGATTGAAAGTCCCTGAACGCCAACTGGTTGGAAAAGCACGGTTTCCCTTGTTTTTGCCCCGTTTCTGAAGATGCTGCCGGACAATCCGGTTTATCTGCAACAAGCCATAACTGTTCGCGTGCCGGAACACCAAACGTGGACGTCAACGAGATCTGTTCCGTAATACTTCAGTAAGGAATCGAGCTAAATCGGAGATATCAGATTTCCCAATGGCACCGGTAAAATAAATTTTGCCTCAAATAGCGTTTGACGCGATCAGGGTTTGTTTTTACCATCAGCACAGGGAATTTCAGGGCCTCATGGAACAGAATCCCCCCCTCTCCGCCATACCTTCGTTGATTCAATTGCCCTTGCGGATGCCTGCTACTAGATCCTGCACCCATTCAGTCTCGTTCTGGACCTAAATTGGAACCTAGCGAAGGTCGTCGGTCCTGATACCTCAATGGGAGGTAAGCCCGGCACCGTTAATCGGGACCTGTTTTGCTTTTTGCACTCAATTTGCGTCACAAACAGCCTCGGTTTGTTGACTTGACTCGAGGACACAACCTAACATTGCGGCATTGTGGCAGATTCCGACACGCTGATCGGCCAGACCGTCTCCCACTATCGAATCATCGAGAAGTTAGGCGGCGGAGGTATGGGTGTGGTGTATAAGGCGGAGGACACACGACTCCATCGCTTTGTGGCACTGAAATTCCTACCCGACAATGTGGCCAAAGACCCGCAAGTCCTAACGCGATTTCAGAGAGAAGCTCAGGCGGCTTCCGCGCTGAATCATCCGAATATCTGCACAATCCACGACATCGGCGAAGAGAACGGCCGCGCCTTCATTGCCATGGAGTACTTAGATGGCGCAACGCTGAAGCACCTGATTAGTGGCCAGCCGATGGAGCTGGGGCAGTTGCTGGACTTGGGGATCGAGGTGACCGAAGGATTAGACGCTGCGCACAATGAAGGAATTGTCCATCGAGACATCAAACCGGCCAACATTTTTGTGACCAAGAGGGGGCACGCGAAGATTCTGGATTTTGGACTGGCTAAAGTGACCACCGCGAAGGTTGTGGGCGGCGGGTCGTTGGGAACCGTGACTGTGGACACGGAACAGTTGACGAGTCCTGGAAGTGCGTTGGGAACAGTGGTTTATATGTCACCCGAACAGGTACTGGGCAAGCCACTGGATGCTCGGACCGATTTGTTTTCCTTTGGAGTAGTTCTGTATGAGATGGCGACGGGATTTCTGCCGTTCACAGGAGAGACCACCGGGGGTGCGTTTGACGCCATTCTGCACAAAGAACCGACGGAGGCGGCGCGGCTGAACACGGCCGTGCCGGTGGAGCTGCAGAGGATTCTTGACAAGGCGATGGAGAAGGACCGGGAGCTTCGGTATCAAGCAGCAGCGGATTTGCGGGCCGACCTGAAGCGTTTGAAGAGAGATAGCAGTTCGGGAAAGGTGCCTCGGGGAAGTGGAGATGTGAGCCCAACGAGCACAGCAGTTGCAGAATCCGCCGCACGCATCGGCACAGTTACTGCGGCTCAAGCGTCAGTCGGGCTCGCGAGGAAGCGCTACGCTCTTTTGCCCGCTTTCCTGGCACTGCTGGCAGCAGGATTTGCGGCGTATCATTTTTGGCCCCGCTCGAACGTCCCGAGCGGCACCACAAAGATTAGCCAAATCAGCCAGTGGAACAAGCCGATGAACGACGCCAAGCTCTCTCCCGATGGCCACGCCGTTGCCTTCGACTCTCCAGTAGGCGGCGTCGCGCAAATCTTCCTCATGCTCACATCCGGCGGCGAACCCCTTCAGCTCACGAATGATGAAGGCGACAAACTCTTGGACAAGTTCTCGCCCGAAGGTACAGAAATCTATTACGAGAGGTCTTTGGGCCGCGACGAGACCTGGGCGGTGCCTACACTCGGCGGCACACCTCGACGGGTGGCAACAGTCCGATGGATGGTTCCCTCTCTGGATGGCAGCTACATCTTTTACATAAAGTTGGGCAGCTCCGGAATTTTCCGTGCGGAGAGATCGGGACTGAACGAGGAACCAGTGTACAACTCGGAGGGTCCGGGCCTGTCCCTCTTTCCGCTTCTGCTATTTCCCGGTGGCAAGGACTTGCTCGTCGCTGCGTCGTCATCGAGTTCCGCATGGCCGCAATCGCCATTTCGTTTTTGCAGAATAAATGTGACGAACCATGAGGCGATTGATTTAGGTGAGGTATCTGGGAATCCGTCTGACGTCGTTTGGGCCGAACCAGGGAGAAGCGTGCTTTTCAGCCGTGCCGTAAACGGGATAACGAACATCTGGCGATACAGTTTCAAGGACAGAAGTCTGGCGCAGATTACCTTCGGAACGGGACCTGACTTTTCGCCCATGCCAGAGCCGGGAGGTAACGGAATTTATTTTGTGAATGCCAAATCCTCTGGATTCCTGACGGCTTACCACGTTCATTCGAAAGAATCGACAGACATCGTTGGCGAGGACGCAACTCAGCCCATCATCTCACCGGATGGAAAGCGCGTGATGTACATCACGCTCCCCGCAAGCCAACGGAATGAACTGTGGGTGTCGGACATCGACGGCGGCAATAAAAAGAAACTCGCGACTGGTGAAAGCTTGGCGACAGGGAGTTGGGCGCCAGACAATTTTCACCTGTATTTTTTCCAGAGCACCGGTCGTGGCCAAGACAAAGGTTACATCGTCGGAGCCGACGGAAGCGGTCTGCGGGACCTTCCCCCTGTGGGAGGGACGCCCGCCTCCGCGGTCTGGAGTCCGGATCGCAAGTTCTTGTATATGAGCGCGGGGGAGCAGGCGGACACCGTTTTCGATGTTTGGAAATGGGATATGGCCTCTGCCAATCCGGAGAAGTTCGCACAATGTGGCGAGCCGTGGGATGTGGATCCTTCTGGGCACTACCTGCTTGGCGGCATTCTTGCCGGAGAGAAGACTGGAATCTACCAGGTCTCGCTCTCCGATCGGAAATGCGTCCCGCTCCTCCCCGGCGTCACCACCTTTGGCGTCGGATTCGCTCCCGACGGAAAATCGTTTTTGTATGCAGTCGCTTCTCTTGGTGAGGTGACCATTTTCCGCCAGGCGTGGCGAGACGGCAAAATCACGGGCACGCCCCAAGTCGCGCTCAAGGTCCCCTTCACCTTTCCCCTCCGCTACGAAAACGGTAATGCTTACGATTTCTCCAGAGACCTCTCGACCATTGTCTTTGCGCGTCCCGGCGGCCACGCCGACCTCTATCTTCTAAGCAACAACAGATCTGGGACAATGTGAAAGGAATGGAGGAGTCCTCGTCCTACGGTTTCTCATCTGTTTATCACAAGAGAGGTGTCTAAGTCCCGCGAAGTCTCGTGGGAGTAACTTATCCACGCTCTTAACTGTGTAGGACTGGACTGCGTAGGTAACGGCTAGCCACTACCTAATTCAGTTTCCGGTTTGCGCGTTTACCAGGAGCTACTTTCATTTTAGCGAAACTGGTTGAATGCTCGGCCTCTGCCACGTGCCGTCTACAACAGCTTCTCCGGGCAGGTAAACTCGCAAGACCGTATAGAACGAACCATCAGGCGCAGGAAGCCAGTTGGATTGTTTCCGGGGGCCCGGGCTATCGTGGCGGATGTACAGAGTAAGTGAACCGTCTGGGCCATATGTATATGACTTCAGGGTGGTGGAGTTGAGCAAGTATCGTTTTAGAGGATTCGCCACCAGAAGCTGAGTCTCGCCGTCGTACATGGTAAGAGACCAAAAGGCTTTGTTGGGTGGCAGGTCGCCCTTAGCGAAGCGGAGTTCATAGTTAGACTTTGCGCCATCGAGTGGTTGGTTGTTTGCGTCCACGAAGTAGGCGAAGTAGATAGCATCTTGTTTGGAATTGCCGTAAAGACCGAGCTTCGCACCCACGTAGCGGTAGAGATAGTTGTCTTTGAGAAAGTCGCGACTTCCGAACACGTCTCCACTGGATATTTTGTTGCCGTTGATCTCTTGTACCACCTTGTTCAGATCTGCTTGCGAGTCTTTAATGCCGTCGCGGATGGCCTGTTGCAATTCAGGCGAGAACTTGGCGAAGTCAAAGGTCTGACCGGGGCCGATGTTGAGCTTTGCAAAGCGGGCAAGCAGTGCGTTCTCTGAAGGATTTGGCGGACAAAATTGAAATAAGAAGTTCACGAGCGGAAACATCGCTGGAGTTGTGGCCATATCGTCAGTGAATTTGGGCCAGTTTACCGGAGGGGCCGAGGCCGGCGCGGCTTGATGAAGAAATGCGCTGAGCGGTTGCGCTTTGTACTGATCCTGAATGCGGTTGACCTTGAGCAGATCCGCGGGATTAAAGAGCTGTGTACGGAAGAGCGCGTAAGCGAATTGCGTCTCCGAGTGAATGACTGCCTTTACTCCCTCGGGAGTCTGGCCATTCCAACCAGGACCGGCGATGAGAAAGTTTCCGCCGTCGTTGCCATAAGCGCGCGTGCCGAGATAGGCGAAGTTATAGGTATAAAGATCGACGAACTGCGTCGTGTAGTAGCGGTTCGGTTCGATCTTGGGCATGGAGATGACGATCGGTTCGACACGTAAATCCATCCAGAGGTAGGAGTAGGGTGTATCGGAATTGGGAGTGACGACGAACTTGTCATCCGGGGTCGCGACGGATTTCGAGCTGTGTACCGCGTTGAACGGGCCTCGATAGTCCTTGTTCGAGGTATCGATCGCCTGTTTGTACATGGTCTGATAGTTCACAGCCATAGGAAAACCGTAGATGTAAGCCTCTTTGGCGACGGCACGCGCATCGCCGGTGGAGAGCCCGGCGGGTTGAGGCTCTTTCGCGGCATTACATCCAGCCAAAGGCATAGCGGCCGCGAGCAGGGCAAGTCCGCAATGGCAACTCAAGCTGGCACGTTTCATGACTCCTCCTTATTGGGCGAGGTCACTGCGCGGGTTGTGCTTTCGGGAATTTCCATGTGCCCGCCAGGATTGGGGCACGAGGGCGATAGAGCCTAACCATGTAGTTCCAGCCGTTCATGATCGGAAGGCAGTTCGGGATTTTGCCGTCGCAGCCGCCGAACTGCACCGTAATCGAACCGTTCTCATTTTTCTTCGCGGTTATGTTGTTGAGGGAATAGGCATTGTACTGATTCTCCTGAAAATAGCCTTCCGCGTTGTAGACGCTCACTGACCAGAAGCCATCGACCGGCACGTTTTTCACGTTCAGTTTGTAGATGGTTGTGCCGTCGTTCTTGCTCGGGAATTCGTTGAGGTAAAGCGCTTCCTTCGGTGGATTCGCTCCCCAGCCCGATGCCGCTCCGATGAGAAACCGCACTGGATCAACGTCTTGCTTCCGTCCATACATGCGATTGGTGTCAGGAAGCGTGGATGCCAGCACCAGCAGAGCCTCGCGCACCTTCTTTTGGCTCACGGGATCCCAGCTGGGACTCTCGAACTTGCCGGGACCGCCGGCCTGCGACACTTTCATGCCATCCTGCAGCGCGTGCACCTTCTCCAGGTCGTCAGGATCGGATGGATCCACCAACGTACGCACCGCCACCACCACGTATCGCGTGCCGATCTCCTGTCGTGTCAGCGTATATGTGCCCGCGCCGTAGTTCACCGCATGGGTGTACTGATCTTCATCTATCACTTGCATCGACATGAATCTTTTTCCGGCGTCCGGCAGGGTTATCGTTACTGGGCCCGCAGCAAGGTCAAAAACCGCGGCCGAATACAAAGTATCTCGGTTCAGTCGTATGACCGTTTGCTTGTTCAGCGGTGCAGGTTCCCGCGTGTGGTCGAACTTGCCGAATCCGCCGTTCTTAACCACTCCGGCAAAATACAGATCAGATTCAGCACGAACAAAATTGTCCGGCGTCACAGGGATGGGATTGTCGTTGGAGCCTAGCGAGACACTTTTGCCCGGCAAGATTTGCGTCGCCCCAAATACAGTGAAGGTTGCCACCAAGGCCGCGAATAGTCGCCTGCGGGCAGAGCTCATAATCGCCTTCTTGTGGAGCGGTGTGGGGCTGACGAGGCGGTGGGCGTTTACGGGCCGTCAACGGATGCCTATACTACCACAACGCTAAATATCTGTTAAGCTTTCGCGCCCTCCCGATCGGAGAACGGCGCGAGTGAGGGCACACGCCCCGGGCGGGATTTGCGAGTTTGCGAGTATCAAGTAAACTAGATTGGTTACCCCACGATTCCGGGGTCGTCTAATTGGTAGGACATCAGCCTTTGGAGCTGATTATCCTGGTTCGAGTCCAGGCCCCGGAGCCATTTTTGTGCGATGTAATAGCGCCTACGTTGATCCGATGACTGCGATCAAACGAATCCGAAAGTTTAGGGGGCCACAGTGCTCGCGGGGAAGGGTTCGGTCGGCCCAGGCAGGGATGACGCTGCTGGAGCTCATCATTGCCTCGACGGTGCTGATGATTCTGGCGAGCGCGGCGGAACCGTTGATCCGCATCACGATCGTGCGGAGCCGCGAAGCGGAACTGCATCGCGATCTACGGGAAATGCGCGATGCCATCGACCACTACAAGGACATGGCGGACGCGCTGGCGTTTCGCACCGAACTGACCAGCAACGGCTACCCGCCGGATTTGGATACGCTGGTCAACGGAGTGACCGTGGCGGGCAACAAAAAAGTGCGTTTTTTGCGGAGAATCCCGACCGACCCCATGACGGGCACCAAAGATTGGGGACTCCGCTCGATTCAAGATGACCCGGATTCGACAAGCTGGGGCGGCGACAACGTGTTTGACGTGTACTCGAAGTCGCAGGGGACCGCGCTCGACGGGACCAAGTATTCCGACTGGTAAAAACAGATACCAATTCCCTGCCCGAAAATTCAAAGACCCAT
>DATKPS010000188.1:0-7762 GCA_035524015.1 Candidatus Sulfotelmatobacter sp. | reverse complement strand
GATGGTGCATCTGGGAGACGGAGATGCCCTGGTAGGCGGAGTGGACAAGCACGTGCCCGAAACGCTGCGCCCGGCGTTGCAGGTCATCAAACCGCGAGCAGGGTTACATCGCGTGGCCGGGTTGTATGTCCTGGTGACACGCCGGGGAGACATGTACTTCCTGGCCGACTGCACCGTAAACATTGAGCCGACCGCAGAAGACTTGGCGGAAATTGCCATTTGCGCTGCGCAAACGGCCCGGCGGTTCAACGTGGAGCCGCGTGTCGCGATGCTGTCGTTTTCGAACTTTGGAAGTACCCGGCATCCGCTGGTGGAAAAGGTGCAACGGGCGGTCAAACTGGTGAAGGAAGCGGAACCGATGTTGATGATCGACGGAGAAATGATGGCCGATACCGCGATCGTGCCGGAAATCATCGAGGAGACGTATCCATTTTCCACGCTGCGCGGAGGCGCAAACGTGCTGGTGTTCCCAGACCTGACTTCGGCAAACACCTGCTACAAGCTGCTGCGCAGGATTGGCGGAGGAGAAACCATCGGGCCGATCTTGATGGGCATGTCGCGGCCGGTGCACGTGATCCAGCGAGACACCGAGGTCGAGGAAATTGTGAGCATCGTCGCAATTGCCGTGGTGGATAGCCAGGAGACTGAAGCGCGCATGGTCGCGGAACTGGAAAAGTCCGCAGCGCCAGCGATTCGAGAAGAACACACACTGCCGCTGGAACACTCGCGTCCCTAGCGCGGGGAAATTCGACCGGCAGATCAGCAGTTCGAAGCATTCGGGTTCGCTCCCCCAAGTACGTTGCGGATTAGAACAGCATCCTGGAACTAGGCGTGGTTGATGCCTGCGATCGGGATGCAGGAGGTTCCCTGTGCCCACCGTTCCTACAGACGAGGTCCTTGCCGCAGAGCAGTCGAGTGCCAAGGCCGGCGAACTGGACACCAAGGTCCTGCCTGACAACGCCTACAAAACCCTGAAGCCCGGCGAAAGCTACAAACCGATTGTTCCTGCCCCCGAGTCACTGCCGGAACTTACCGGTCGGTCGATCGCGTGGGGCTTGTTTTTGTGCGTGATTTTCACCATCGCGTCGGCGTACTCGGGACTGAAGGTCGGCCAAGTCATGGAATCGGCGATTCCGATTTCGATTCTGGCAATCGGACTGGCGCGCTTGTACAAGCGCCGCTCCACCCTGCTGGAAAACGTGATTATGACCGGACTCGGTGGCGTAGCCGGATCCGTCGTAGCCGGAGCAATTTTCACCATCCCGGCTCTCTATATCCTCCAGCTTTCGCCGCATCCCGTGGAAACGATTTTCATTTGCCTCGCCGGAGGATGCTTGGGCGTTCTCTTTCTGATTCCGTTGCGGCGCTACTTCGTGCGAGAAATGCATGGCGTACTTCCCTACCCCGAGGCCACCGCGATTACGGAAGTGTTGGTGACCGGAGAGAAGGGCGGATCCCAGGCAAAACTGCTGCTGGAAGCGACCGCGGTGGCAGGCGTCTACGATTTTCTGGTAACCACCTTTCAGCCATGGAAGGAGTATGTCGACTTCCAATTCGTCCCGGCGGTAAGAATGCTCTCAGAGAAGGCGCGCATGGCCTTTAGCTTCGACGCGATTGGATTTATTCTCGGGCTCGGCTACGTGATTGGGCTGCGCAGTTCTTTGATCTTGTGCGCCGGAGGAGTGCTCTCGAATTTTGTGCTGGTGCCGTTGATCTGGTTCGTCGGCAGCCATTTGGACGCCGCGGTGTATCCTGCCGCAATACCGATCGCAAAAATGACCGCCGTGCAGATTTACCGGAACTATGTGCGATTTGTCGGCGTGGGCGCCATCGCAACCGCGGGCATCTTCGGCATCGTGAAGTCCCTGCGCATCGTAGCAGGCTCCTTCGGAATTGCGCTGCGTGTATTTCGCAAAGGGGAAGCGCCCACGACGGAACGCACCGATCGCGATATGTCCATGGGCGCGATTCTCCTCGGGGTAATCTTGGGAGCGCTCGGCGTAGCGATGTTGTTGGGCCATCTCAGAACGTCGTGGCTTGTCGTGGGCGCAGGATTGGCCCTTACGCTGGTCTTTTCTTTCTTCTTTACGTCGGTGGCCGCAAATGCCATTGCCACCACCGCACGCAATCCGGTGTCGGGAATGACCATGCTGACAATCATCTTGTCCTCGGCGGTGTTGCTGCGATTCGGACTTTCCGGAACAACTGGGATGTTCTTCGTGATGGCCATTGCCGGAATGGTCTGTACCGCCTTGTCGGTTTCCGGCCAGGCGATTACCGACCTGAAAACGGGATACTGGCTCGGCTCCACGCCGTCGGCGCAAGAGAAAGTAAAGTTTCTCGCGGTGATTGCCGCGGCCGTGGCGGTGGGGTTGACGATTGTGATGCTGGCGCGGACCTTTCAGTTTGGGGAAGCTGCGCCGGGAGACCTGAGGCCGGTGTTGGCGTCGCCGCAAGCATCGATTATGAAGGCATTGGTGGAAGGATTTATGAGTCATCAGCCGATTGCCTATCTGCTGTTCGGCATTGGGGCGATGATCGCTGTGATTTTGGAGATGCTGGGGCAACCCTCGCTCATTTTTGCGCTGGGAATGTACCTGCCGCTGGAGTTGAACACGCCGGCGCTCGTGGGCGGCTTCTTGTCGCACTGGATCAATCAACGGGCGGAGAAGCGCAATGGAGAGGTCGGAAAACAAACGCGAGCGCGCGGAGTGATTATCGCCTCGGGGCTGATGGCCGGAGGCGCGCTGGGCGGCGTGCTGGGCGCGGCGCTGCGTTTGTTCCCCTGGTTTAAGGAAGATTTGATCCGCTCACCGTTTTATGGAAACGAGGCAACATCTCAGCTGGTATCGGCTATCTTCTTTGTGGGGCTGTGCTGCTACGTGTGGTTCCGTTCATTGAAGATGCGAAAGGAGTCCCCATGGAAGGATTAGGAAAATTGCTAGCGGAGGCGGTGATTGGCATCGATACCTTGTGGGGCGGAGACGTGCTGTGCGCTTCCGGCACCGGGAGATTTATCGCGGATTCGTGGTTTTCCGATGAGCCGCTGCCGCCCGCGTACACCATTCCCGCTGCGGCGCGCATCCGCGAGACTGGCGGGGTTACCGGCAAGCAACCAGACCGCACCGCCATCGACGAGTACCTGAAACAAATCGATATTTGGGGAGCGGCCAACAAGATTCGCCAGCAAGGCGAAAAGATTCGCGGACTTCGCGGCGCCTATCTCACCGGCCTGGCCGGTTGCATTGAAGTGATGTGGGACCTGGCCATGGAAGTTCTGGCGAAAGGCGCGCCGGTGAGCTATGAGAAGTGCGTAAAAGCATCGACGGGCCGCGCGCCGGAACCATCGAAGCCCGAGAAAAAGCGTGACCGAGTCGAGGAATTGCTGCAGCGCACAGGTTACACCACTTCGGGCGAGGGTGGAGTTTTGAAAGCCGTAGACGCGTGGCGCGCGGACCGGCTCGTTCCCATGGCTTCCGTTCGCGCGCTCGGCAATGCGGTGATCGCGCACTACGACAAGCTCTGCGAGAAGAACCTGGCGCCGTATCTCCCGAAAGAGTTCGCGGACGTCCCGCGAGCGAATATCGAATTTCTGCCCATCAAGGATGCGTGGTTTTCCGGCTCGATGAACTACCTCGGACGCACCAGAACTGCCGATGGCCGCCCAAACTACGAAGCCACTTACGAGATCAATGCTTCGCTGAAAATGTCCGTGCCGGAATTCGAGCAACTGGTCAGCCATGAAGTTGTGCCCGGACACGTGACCACCTTCGCCTATCTGCAGAATCTGTACGTGCGCGGAATGGCCGGGTTTGAAGCCACGGTGCTCACCATGAACACGCGCGCTGCCACCCTATTCGAGGGCATCGCGAATAACGCCATCTTGATGGCGCACGGAGTCACCGAAGTAGACCAACTGCCCGACGAAGATTTGCAGATCGGGGTCTCGTTGGCGTTGCTGCAGGATGACGCCAAGAACCAATCCTCGTACCTGACGTGGAAAGAGCATGCTCCGCAGCAAGAAGTGGCACGGACTTTGCGGCGCGATTTCCTAGTGACCGAAGAGCGCGCCGACAAACTCTCAGGCGCCTGGGGCCGCCATCCGTTGCTAGGACGCATGTATTTGCCGGCATACAGATCAGGCACCGAAAGAATCGCAGAGCTGCGCCGGAAACACCCAGCCGCCAAGGTCTTGCCGGCATTGTACGGCTGCTCCGGTCTAGTCGACATCGAAACCGTCGCCGAAGCAATCATTGCCGGCTGCGCGGCACGCTCCGCAAGCTGAAGTTTAGGAGCGCCGCAGCTCATTTTCCCGCTTATCCGGTGCGACCCGGGCAGTCTGGGCCAATTCGGGTGTTTATACATGAGATACTCCCCCTCCCCCTGGGTAAAATTTAAAAACGCGGCAAACAAGGGAGTTAGCTTGAAAATTTTTAAAAAGTTTTAAAAAACAGTGGCGAGTGGCTAGTGGCGGGTGGCTAGAAAACAGCACGGAAATGGCATTTGTGCGTGAGGTCATCGCGGCCCGCTTCCTTTCACCACAGAGGCCGCGGAGGTCCCCAGAGAAAATGGAGGCGAGGGGGACGAAGAGCAGTGGCCCCTCGATGCTCGGGGCAAGCGAGTGGCTAGTGGCCCCTTCTGAGTCAGGGCAAACAAGTGGACCCCCTCCCCCCTCCCCTGTTTTTCCCGTAAGAGTGCCAAGGAAAGGAGTTAACGGGAAAATCGAGGAAAATAGTGGGGAAAAAGAAGGAAACGGCAAGGAGAAAATGGCGGTGGAAGTTAGCGACCTGGGGAGAAGCACGGAGTTAGATACACCCTTCCTACCTCCGCGAGTAAACTGTACAGTATATTCAATGTTCTGTCAATAGGCGTTTTTTTTGAGTTATGGTGGGGCGGTAAACGGTGATTGGTGATGTTATTAGCGATCGGGAATCGGGGGGACGTGCATTCGAACAGGAAACGTCCCGTCTCTCCCCGCATCCCGCGCCCAAGCCTCAGAGGTTGTTTGGTCGCGAGGACTGTAGATGCGGTGTCACTTCGCCAAGCGTTAGTTCTTGGTCTGGATCATGCTTTTCAACATGTCCGTGGCGTTCGATAGGCCGCGAGCGGTCAGAGCGTACGAAGTGCTCTTATCTCCGGCCACGTCAGCGCCGAAATCCTTTAGGTATTTGGCGAAGTTGGGGGTGTCGTACGCTTTGTAATGCAAACATGCCTCCTTTAACTGAGCGTGCGTGAACCGGGCTGCACCACTTCCGAGGTAGGATGCTATTCCTTTCAATAGTAATACGGCATGCATCCTTTCCCTTTTACTCTTCCCCGGAATGTCTTTCGCGATCAAATCGATCTCGTCACCGCCGACGCTAAAGATTTCGGAGATTGCAGAAGCCACGATCCCATTTCGCGCCATCCATTTTTGTGCCACAGGACTGACACCCTCGGCGGGTCCCGCATCGTTGCTCATCGGGCGTTCCGTTGTGTCTTCAGCGATTTTTTCATCCCGAATCTCTGTGTGTTCCCGGTCCCTTTGCGATTCTGCTTCTACTAGGACGTTGATCTTCAGCATACGAGAAACGTAGCTTAGGACTCGGCCTTGAACTTCGGGGTCGAGCCTTTTCAGAGCTTCGTAAACAGCATTGACCGCCGCGATTTCTGGGTTCAATTCTGTAGATAATTTTTGTTTCCTCATCTATCCGCTCCTGTCGCTGTCAAACTTTGGCCACAAATTATTCCACTCCCGCTTGAAAAACTCGCCCGCAAACTGGGCAGCCATAAAGGCTGCGTATTCCTGCCACGAGTCGGATTTTTCGGCCGCGAAGTCGCACACTGCTTTGAACGATACAACCCGAGGTTTCGGTTCAGGCGATTCATGAACCGCACGGTAAACACCGTAGGTTTCCATTTCCACGCCTATGAGCTTTCTCCAGTTTTTTTGAATCTCAAGAACGCGTGTAGGGTCCTCGATCACTTGATCAGCGGCGCCGACCGGCCCAACGTGCAACCGATTCCGCACTGGGGGGATAGCCCCGCGCCAACGGCCGCGGACTTCGTCGAATACTTCATGGGTGCCACGGTATCTTTGGAGCACACTGCGAAGGCGGGGGTTCAAACCGATCGGGTACGGGTCCGGCTGAAATTCTCTGATGCCATTCTCCATCGCAACCTTTCCCGAGTTGTAGTCCACGCTGGGGTCTGCGACTAATATGTCTCCAAACTGCTTGCCTCCCGAACGTGTCCCGGCTGCGATGCCGATCATTGCTATCAAACGAGGACGGAATCCGTTTACCAGATGGGTCGTCGCTATCGCCGCTGCGGTAAGCCCCATTGAGGTGGAGGTCGTCGCCACGACTCGAAGTTTCTCGTTGCTGGCGGCGATGAGGCTTGTTTCTCGATAAACGTGGGTGTATCGCGGATCGCCGATTTCCTTCCACGCAGCTTTCCCTCCGAATGCCGCGAGCACTGCAGCCAGCTCCGGAAATTCCAGAGCACACACGATACCGATGTCGGATTTAAAGTCGTCCACACCAAACTTCGATAGGCTGAGACCGCTTAGCCGTTCAAGCTGCTGAATGCCACCTTGGGTTAGCGACCACCTGATTGGTGGACCTTCGTCGACCGGGCTGACATAGGCCTTGTAGGCACGAAGACTGGCCCGAACATTCTGTGGCGCCTTCGCCTGTAGGTGCAATTTGAGTAGATCAGAGACTTTCTTTGCAGCGACGGGCGACACTTGCGCACTCAAGACGAACATGGCTGCCAGGATGACGTACTGGTCGGTCTGATCTTTAGGTTTTACAGCGCCCAGAAATGCCGCTAGGTCGGCCATTCTTGTCGAAGCACCATCTTGGCTGTTTAAAAAGCATCACGTTATAGCAACACTATCATATCGCACAAAAAAAAGGCGGAACGTAAGCGCATTAGGTCATCAGCGGAGCATGCTGCCGCCTTTGCGAGATGCCGACCGTCGTGGCAGCCGCCATGGCCGGATCCAACCCAAGACCCAGGTTCGGAAAGCGAACCTGGGGCACCCACTACCTGCACAGGCGATGCGTTAGGTGAGGAGGTGGTCGAGGAGTTGGCCGCTTGGGCCGAGTAGGCTTATGTCGAGGGCGGGTTGGCCGATGGCGTGGGTGGAGCAACTGAGGCAGGGATCGTAGGCGCGGACGACGGCGGCGACGCGGTTGACCATACCTTCCTGGAGCTTCGTGCCGTCAATGAAATGCTCGCTGACCTGCTGAATGCTGCGGCCGATGGCGAGATTGTTGTGGCCGGTGGCGACAATCAAATTGGCCCAGACGATTCCCCCGTTTTCGTTGACCTTGTAGTGATGGATCAGGACGCCGCGAGGCGCTTCGATCATGCCGACGCCTTCAAGGGCGTTCACACCGCCGGTAGCGCGAATGTGGGTATCCAGAATCTGCGGATCATCCAGGAGCATCGCGATGCGCTCGAGCGCATAGACGATTTCGATGAGACGCGCGTAGTGGAAAAGAAAAGAGCTGTGCGCGGGAGAGTCAAAGCGCTGGCGGAACTCCAGAAGTTCGGCGTCGGCCCGCGGAGTGCCGCAATGATCGATGACGTTCATGCGGGCTAAAGGTCCAACGCGATAAACGCCGTCCGGAAAGCCTTGTGGCTTGAAATACGGCGCCTTCAGATAAGATTCGCGGAGGCTGGCTTCCCCGATCCAATCGAGATACTCCTCCGGAGGAAGGTGGTCTTCCAGGATTTCGCCGGTGGCGCTGCGGAAGCGCAAATCGCCGTCGTA
>DATKPS010000187.1:0-44220 GCA_035524015.1 Candidatus Sulfotelmatobacter sp. | reverse complement strand
GAAGGTCGGGAGTTCGAATCTCTCAGGGCGCGCCACTTTCCCCCAATAAAACAAAGGCGATTTCCAAGCTAATGAAAGCTGGCGTGTATTTAGAAAGCGCCTGGCTCACCTCGGCATTAATTCCGACCAAGACATGGCTGCAGCGGCACTCCTAAAACGCGGCCGATTCAGTCACGCCCACCGCTTCTAGCACCGATGGCATTTCCGATTCGGCGATGGGAACGAAGCTGTGGATTACGCTGGGATCAAACTGCGTGCCGCTAGCTTCGTTTAATCGGCGGAGGGCTTCGGCCAACGGAAGTCCTTTGCGATAGGGGCGCGAGGAAACCATGGCGTCAAATGCATCAATCACAGAGATGATGCGCGAACCGATAGGAATTTCCGAACCTTTCAGGCGCGCCGGATAGCCGGTGCCGTCGAAATTCTCATGGTGGTGCAGCACATAGAGACTGGTTTGCTCCAGCCCCGGAAGCTTCCGAATTACCGTCCAGCCGAATTCCGGATGACGCTTGACGAATTCGAATTCCTCCGGCGTCAAACGACCGGGCTTATTGAGAATTTGATCGGGCACTCCGATTTTCCCAATATCGTGGAGCAGCGCGCCCATCTCCAAGTCGTACATGGAGCTTTCCACCACGCCCAAATCCCGGGCAACCCGCAGGCCCCATTCCGCGAGGCGCGTGCTATGCACCCCGGTGTTGAGATCGCGCAGATCGAGTAGCTGATTGAAGGAGCAAACCAGGGCGCTGCGAAGTTCACGAACTTCGCTCTCGAGTTCCTTCATACGGAGTTCGCACCGGCGGATTTCTCCGCTGATCGCTGTGGACACGAGACCCGTTTGATCCTGCACAAGCGCCACGCGCACCCCTCCTAGTTTCCGGCGGTATCGACGGAGGCCAAGGCGCGGTACATGTCTATGCGGCCATTGCCCATGCCGAAGTCGAGCAGGAATTGTGCCTGCGCGACCGCCAAGGCGGCTTGCATTTCCGAGACGCTGGGATTCGCCTGGCGAATCAAGTCCACCGTGCCGGAGACCATCGGAGCGCTGAAGGAAGTGCCCCAGCCGGCGGCATAGGTGCCGAACGGATAAGTGGTCACGATGGCTTCCCCAGGGGCAGCAACCCACACGATTTGGTCGCCGTAGTTGGAGAAGGTGGAGCGCTGGTCCTGATCGTTCGTGGAGGCGACGCCCATCACATTCGTCAAGCCCGCGGGATAGACCATTTCCATTTCCCCGTCGTTGCCGGCCGAGGCCACGAAGAGAACGCCGTTGGATTCGGCGGAGTTGATGGCCGCGGCGAGTTCCTGCGAGGGCGTGGTCAGATCAAAGCTCATGTTGACGACGGTTACTTTGGCCGCAGAAGCGTAGTAAATCGCACGAAGAATGTTGGAGAGGTCGCCGGTGCCGTCGGGACCAAAGGCTTTGAGGGGGAGAAGCGATGCGGTGGGGGCAGTCAAGTGGAGAATTCCGGCAACCATGGTGCCGTGCCCGAAATCCTGATAGCCGGGCTGATCCACCATGGCGATGCTGTGTTGATCCACCATCGCGATGGAATGCTGGTTGACCTGGCCCGGCGTGCAATTGACACAAGGAGTTTCCGGCTCGGCGGTGCCGCTGGGCAGGTCATTCATTTCTGAGCCGCCGGGCTGGTTGCGCGTAAAGTCGTAGCCGAGTAGGAGGACGGGGGCCAGGACCGGGTGATTAGGATCGACGCCGGTGTCAATGTCGGCGATGACGCCGGTTCCCGTGAGGTTGAAATCGTTCTGCGCATCGGCGGCGCGAATGAGTTGCGCGGCGGGCTGGTTTACGTAGCCGTCCCATGCGGTCGAGCCATAGAATTGCACCGGAGTGGAGTCCACCAGCGAGGGTGGCGGAGTGGTTGCGGTGGCGCTACCCGTGGCGATGCTGACGATCTGATCGAGTTCGGCGTTAACCACACCAGGCAGCGCGCGCAGGATGTTCAGAACTATGTTGGGATTCTGGTTGCTGGAGCCGGCTAGAAGAAAAACCTGGTTGCCGGCGCCGTCGAGCGATTGAATCGTGCTGCAAAGGCCGAGATCGCAAAGAAGTGGCAGGTTCAGCAGACCGCCGGAGGTGTGCACGATGTAGCGGTTGCCCACAGGATTCTGGGACCCATCCACCGGCGTAACGTTAAGGATCCCCGGTATGGCCTGCAGAACGGTCTGCAGGAAGGACAGGTTCGCGGAGCTGGAGAAATTTAGCAGATAGAAGTTGCTCGGAGAGCCAGCGAGAGTTTGGCTGACTCGGCAGCCGTTGAGCAGGCAAACCAAGTTCATCGCCGAGGTGCCAAGAGTCGATTGCACCAGGATCTGGTTACTTGCGGCTTGCGCTGGCTTCGCGGCCGTCAGCGCCACCAGGAGCGACAGAAGAACGATTGCGCGTTTCATCTTTGGGGGCCTCGTTTCCCTAAGTTTCAGTCGTATACAAATACCAACTGAGCGAAAGGGCTTACCGGTTTCGACACTGGTGTGGGCCTAGCTTCGAGAAAACAGCGAAAACTGGCCATGGTACCGAGGTCGCTTCCGACTAGCACTTTCGTTTCCCCCCTGCTTTCTTCCTCCTCCTCCTATTGCTGACTGCTCCCCGCGCCACTTTCCTTCCAGCAAGCCAGCGGAATACCCCGCCAACCTGCCGGCAAAACTAAATCCGGCCGTAGCCGCGTTCCGCTCGATCACTGAGCGGAATTACTACTACCAAGCCACCTGCGAGCTCGAAGGAGATTTGCAAATCGGCTTCGGGCACATAAGAAAGGTGAAATTCGCCAAAACCATTGGTCACCGTCGAGGCGAGCCTGCCTTCTTCACTCGAAATCACCACGGCAAGCGGGGTCATGGATTGACCTTGCTGCGAGCCGATGGAGATCTGTCCGGTAAGATTCATGCGGTCGGACTTGCTCTCGGCTTCGATATGGATCTCGATGGTCATGTCTTTTGAGGTGTAAAGCAGCTTTCGCGGGCCGCTAGAGCCTGAGCGGATACCGGCCAGCGCGGGCTGCCACAAGCTGTCAAAAGAAAGCCGCGGGATCAGCAGCTCTCGTCCGGCCTTCTGCGCTTTGGCCATACTGGAAAAAGCGGCGCGAACGTGGTGCACGGCCGAGTCGGGTGGCTGAAGCGCACTCTCGCGTGCGGCGAATTGGCCGACGCGCGCCCAGAGGTTCACCAGTTGTGTGCACGGCGTACAACCAGCATCGAGGTGGCGCTGCATGTCCGGCCGTTGCGATTGTGGCGTCTGGTGCATGACGAAGTCGACCCATTCCTCCGAGGAATAGTGCTTGGCGCTTGGTTTCTTCATCTCCGTCGGACCACTACTCCTGTTCTGAAAATAGGGGTAAGCAACGAGCAAAAAAATTGTCCTATTTTCGAATTTCGCTAAAATCTCCTGCCGTGTCGTTAAATGCCTTGCCTACAAGGACAAACGGGGCCCAGTGGAAAGGGTGTGGGTGCTGCTCGCGAACTTCGCGGGCCGCTTGCGCTAGGGCAGCGGCCTTCGAGGGCGCCGTGGGCAACTGGCGATAAAACGAGGTCATGAAAGTTGTAGTGCTACGGTCATTGACCTCCCACAGCGTCAAAAGTAAAGCGCGTGCGCCGGCGTAGAGGGCGCCGCGAATGAGGCCGAGGAGTTCGTCGCCCGCGGCCACAACATTTAGGCCTGTGGCGCAGCCGCTCAGCGTCAGCAATTCCACAGACATTTGCATGTTGTAAAGCTCGTAAAGATAGAGGTAGCCGTCTCCGAGACGGACGCCCGAGAACATCGGATTGTCCGGGCGGAAGCTGCCATGTGTGGCCACGTGAATGATGTGGCTGGAGCGGGCACGTTCGAGAAAGGTTTGATGGTTCGCCGCCTCACCGAGAAAGAGGTCGGAACCCGGTAACACCCGGTGCACGCATTCCACTTCTTCGCGGATCAGCGGAGCGTGAGCATCGGGAACGCCCAGGACCAAAGACCGGTTTCTGGGCTTTCCATTGCGCTCATGGCAAAGCGCATAGACCGACGCGCTTGGGGCATAAGAAATCTCATAGCTGTCCGCGAGGTAGGATTCGCCGTCGCGCAAAGCATGGAAGGGCAGATAGTGCAGCGGGCCGTGCGGAACCACGACCAAGTGTCGGGCTGTAAGCTGCTGCCGGACGGGCGCAAGCAATTCCGAATACAGAGAACCCAGATGTGCCAGCGTGGCACTGTAGGAATTATCGGAGACGGCTCCCATGCTCTGCTGCTGAAGCTGGAATTTGCTCAGTTGAAAGCGCAACAGCCGCAAGGGCTCGGAAATGCGCGTGAGCGTGGTGACTGGACCGATTTCCAGCGTTTTCCTGGTGAGCACGGCGGCCAGAATCGTGTCGCGAACCAAGAAATATTCCACCAACGCCGTGTCGTTTTCGAGGAAGTTACGAATCGTATCGAGCGACGGCCCCTGGTGAGGTGCGCTCCCAAAATTTCCGGCAACGGAGGTCGGCGCTTCGCCAAGCACACGGAGTAACTGCCGTTCCTTTTCCTGTGCGTCGCTGCGCAGCCTTTCGATCCGGCTCGCGGCGTTTGCTTCCGGGCGCAACTGCTCCAACTCAATGCGGTGCTGATACCAGTTCAATTCTTCTCGAAGCTCACGGATTTTGTGGACCAGTTCGCTTTGCCCGGGCTTAGTTTCTGGAAGCGCCCCGCCATGACGAAAAATCAGTTCCACCAGGCTCCGGGACTTGGCTGTTTCCATGCACCGGAAGGCCTCTTCCTGTGAGTTCTCCGGGAATTTCTCGTCAAGGTAAAGATCAACCAGACATTCGTACAGCTCGCTCTTGTTTTTCATGAAGGAGATCTTCAATTCGTCGCGGCCCAGGCTGCTGCGCAGGCCTTCCATGTACGATCGAGCGAGTTGGTACTGTTCGTAGGCGGCTGCAGGATTGCCGCTGGTTTGCTCCACCTGCCCGAGTAAAAAGTGGGCCTGGTAACGAAGGATCGGAGCGTCCAGGCGTTCCAGGTATTCCAGAGCCTTGGCGCATTCTTTGTGCGCTTCCTGGGGGTTGCCGGTGCGCAAGGCCACTTGCGCAAGAACAAAATGACAAACGACCGCTTTGTTTTTCAAAAAGCACTGGTCGAAGTAATCAGCGGCTCCGCGGGCCATGCGGCGGCTTTCATAATGGCGTCCTTCGTGAAAGAGAACGATGGCCTGATAGAGATCAATGAGCCAGGGATAGACCTCGTTCTGTTCTTTCTCAAAAAGAGCTTTCGCTTCCGCGAAAAGCTCCAGGGAGCGGCGCGTTTTTCCGTCTTGTCCGTAGGCGATCGCTTGATTGGTTAAAGCCTTAGCAGCTTCATAGCCAATCCCGGTTGTATGAAACAGGCGATGGCCTTCTTCAGCGACGGATTTCGCCTCTTCGCTCAAATTCAATTCGATATAAATGTCGGAGAGATCGAGATAGCAAAGGGCGATGAGATAGGTGTAGGAGATTTCTTCGGCAGCGAGCCGCGAGCCTTTCAACATTTCGATGGCCGTGCGATAGTCGCCGCGCAGGTAATAAAGATACGCTACGTTGTAATCGGTGATCAGTCGGATTAAAGGCAGGTCGCGCTGTTTGAGCAGTTCCTTGGCTCGCTGGTAGGTTTCCAAGGCTCGCGGAAAGTCGTTCATGCTGATCAGGCACATGGACATGTTGTTCAGCGAAATGATCAGTTCTTCGGAATCGCCATGGGGCAAAAGTTCCCGATAGGCGCGCTCGTAATGGACCAGCGCTTCTTCGAAACGGTCCTGCCGGTGGTAGATGTTGCCGAGGTTGTTTTCCAGACGAGCGAGTCGGCGGGTATCCCCCAATGTTTGGAAGAGTTGTCGCGCGCGATCGGCGGCTTCGAACGCTTGCTCGTAAGTTCCCAGCATGATGTGGGGTTGGATAACGGCAGTAAGCGTGCGCGCGATGCCTTCCTTATCTTTAGCTCTTGTAAAAAGCTTCAACGAAACGTCGTAGAGCTCGATCGCCTCGGAATACTGGCCCGCGGCGGTAAGCACGTTGGCCTTGATCCGCAGACTTTGCGCGAGCAGCGCCGGGCGGCGAACGCGTTGCGCCAGCAATATCCCGCAATCGGCCAGGGCCAGAGCGCGTTTGGTATCGGCGCGCATTTCGTTTTGGGTGACGGCGTTCAACTCTTCAACGCAAGTAGCGCGCAGGAGTTTTTTCTTACGCAGGTAGCCAAGGCGTGCGGCGTTGCCGGTCAGCGACAGCAGGGTGTCCAGGTGCTCTCGGGAAATGCCCGGCTTGGCTTTCCGGGTCGTCACGAGAAGCCCGCTTCGATGAGGCGCTTGCGCAACCGATCCAGGCATTTCTGGCGTAGCAGGCCGATGCTGCCGGTTGCGAGGCCCAAGCTGGAAGCCACTTCCTGGTAGGGACGCTTGGGTTCTTCATAGAACAACATGTGAATCAGTTCGCGGCAGCGCGGGGCCATGTCGGCAAGGGAGTCGCGCAATTTTTGTTCTTCTTCCACTTCGTGAAGTGCGGATTCCACTTCCGCCGGTACGCTCGCTTCCGGAATCTCCGCGGAGTCATCGTCCTGGGACACTAGCCGGTGGTTATGCCGCTTCCACTGAAAACATTTGTGGGCAGTCACCTGCATCAACCACTTGGGCAGGGCTTTGGGATCGCGTAACTTGGGCAATTCCTGAATTAAGTCGAGGCAAACGGCTTGAAAAATGTCGGCTGCTTCATCCCGGGAGCATCCATAGCGAATGGGAATCGAGAAAATCAGATTTTTGTACTTATCTACGAGCAGATTCCAATCTTCCTTCGAATGACGCAGACAGGCGCGAACCAGTTCCGCGTCCGAGCGGGTGGCCTTCGCATCGCTGGCCAGCCCTTTTGTTTTTGTCTTTACGGGCATTCCCCTGCTCCAGAGCGGCGGAGGAAAAACTGCTCCGCGTTCCACAAGGCGTAAGGTTCCAGGATGCCGGGGCGGAAATTGCCGACGCTGGATTGCGCACCCACCAGAATGTTCGGGCTGATCAGAAAAATGAACGGAAGATTCTGCGCCACAATTTCCTGGACACGATCGTAGAGATGTTTGCGAGCGGCAAAATCGCTGGTGGTCATCTGGGCTTCCATCAAGCGATCGAGTTCCGCCTCCCACGGGGTCGCGGGTTTGGCTTCACCGAGGTCCCACAAATGAGTCTCGCCGCTGGAGAGCCACAGGTTCATTTCGGGCGTAGGGTCAGCATCTCCATTCACAAGATTCATCAACACGGCTTCGTAATCCTTGGTGTTCAGCAGACGATCCACCAGGGCACGAAACTCCGTGGGAACTACCTGTACATTCATGCCCAGTTGTCTCAGATCGTCTTGCGCAAGGGCGGCGAGTTTTGCACGTTGCGTGTTGGAAGAGCTCACAATGATGGTGAACGTGATCGGTTTTTTCCGTGGGTCCAGAAGATTGCCGGACCCGTCCCAGGAATAGCCGGCGGATTGTAGTAGCTTTCGCGCTTCTTCGATAGAGCGCTCTGGGTGCGGCAGTCTGGTGATCAGCCAGAGTTTGTTTCCGGGAGAGACGTTGCCCCAGATCGGTGTCGCTCGTCCGGCATAAACGAGGCGCGCCATCCCTTTACGATCCATTGCCAGCGAGACCGCTTGGCGGAATTTGAGGTCGCGGAACCAGGCCTGCTTTTCGACCAGGTCGGGAGACTTCCTTGGGTCCAGCGTGTTTTGGTTGAAGACTAGGAATTGGATTTCCAGCCCGGGCCCCAGGTCCCGCAGGCATTCGCCCTTTGCTTTTGCATTCCTCAGCAACAGGGAAAAATTGTCAGCGTTCAGGCGTTCGATAACATGGGTCTCTCCCGCTTGGAACTTGATCACCTGCGCGTCTTCATTGGGCACGAAAACGAAGACTAGTTGAGACAAGTACGGAAGGGAATTGCCATGCGAGTCTTTTTTCCAGTAGTTCGCATTGCGTTGCAGCACCATTTGCTGCCCAGGTTCATAGGACTTCAGGACAAACGGGCCAAGCCCCGCCAACTCGTTGGCTTGCGCTGCTGTCCCCCAGGCCTGCGGAAACTTTCCTTCGCGATAGCTTTTTTCGAGCAGGTGCTTGGGGAGAATCGCCAGACCGTCGAATAGACGCTCGCCTGGGCCGTAAGGCTTGGGAAGATCGAATTCGACGGAGTAGGCGCCAAGCTTTTTGACCGTGATCGGCTTGTCGTCAATTACAAGCAGGTCCCGCTGGGGCGAATGCAGCTTTTCATCGAGGTATAGTTCGAACGAAAAGACCACATCGTCCGCGGTGAAAGGAGCGCCATCGGAAAATTTCAGGCCGTGTCGAAGTTGCAAGACGTAGGTTTTCCCGTCGGGAGACACGGTCCAGGATTTGGCAAGCGCCGGCTCGGTGCGTTGCGTTTCGCGATTGATGTGGATGAGGTCGGCTTGCATCGCGCCGATTACCTCGCGGGAAGTGGCATCCACCGAGAGCACAGGATTCAATGTTTTTGGCTCCGAGCGCAACGCGACGATCAAATTGCCGCTAGCGTCGCCTGCCTCGCCTGCCATCGTGGCGTATTCCTGCGGCGCGGCGTTGATGGTTTGCATCAGGAAAGTCAGGGCAACGACCAAATAAAGACCGACCCTGGCAACGAGTTTGTGGGCGGCCAGGTAGATCACGTGCGCACCTCCGTAGTTTTTTGTTGCAGAGCCGAGGACGCGGAATGATAGAGCAGGAAAAGAAGTACGAGAGCGACTGCCGGAAGATACATCCACCAGTACGAGGTCAGGACGCTGTATTGCTGCAGTTCCGCGAGAAGATTGCCCCAGCTTGGGATTGGTTCTCCGACGCCCAAGCCGAGAAACGATAGCGTCACTTCGGCCAATATGAACTGTGGCACCAGGAGCGCTGCCGTGGTCAGCAGCACTCCGTAGGTCTCCGGTAAAATGTGGCGGCGCAAAAGGTGCGTGTCCGTAGCGCCCATGGCTTTCGCGGCCAGAACGAAATTCTTTTCCTTGGCGCTGAGAACAATACCTCGTACAAGACGTGCCGGACGGGCCCAGCCAACGAGTCCCACAACGGCGACAAGCAGGAGGAAGGCATCGGTGGTTTTGATGTTCAGCGGCAGGATGGCACGCACGGCAAAGAGCAGATAAAGCCACGGCAGGGCCAGGAAGAGTTCCGCAACGCGCATAACGCCTGCGTCGAGCCCCCCTCCGTAAAAGCCGGAGAGCAATCCGAGCAGCGTGCCCACGCCAAGGGCTGCAACTGCGGCGAGCATGCCCGCGATCAGGGAAATCCGCCCGCCGTACAGCATGCGGGAAAGTTCGTCGCGTCCGAAGCTGTCGGTCCCGAAGAGAAAGAGTTGTGCGGGAGGATCTACACCGACAAGATGCAACTTCATTGTCCACAGGCCAAGAACTTGATAAGGCGCCCCGCTCACAAACAGCCGGAGGGAGCATGTTTGCCTCAGATCTTCCGCGTAGGAGTCACTGGCCTCGTCGCTGGGCACAAGCGGATGTACAAAGGGCCGCAGGTGCAGCTTTCCGGTGGCGTCCACAAAGTGAATTCTCGTCGGTCTTGCAAAAGGGAAGTCGCGATGTTGCTGCGCGAAATCGTAGGGTGCAAAGAATCCGGGGAAAAACAGAATGAGGTGCATCCCGAGCAAGGCCAGCAGAGTAAACGTGCGCCAGTTAGCATTCATGGTCACACCGTTCGAATCCGCGGATCGCTCCAATACAGCAGCAGATCCGCAACCAGGTTGCCGAGCACGAGAAATACCGATGAGAGCAGGACGACGGCCATCACCACGTAGATGTCTCTGGAAAGAAGTGCTTCGAGCGCGAGTGGCCCGAGCCCCGGCCAGCTCAGAACAACTTCGATTACTAAGGAGGTGCTCAGCAGCGCGCCCAGGGAAAAGCCGAAGACGGAGATAAGAGAGTTCGCGGCGACCGGCAAGGCGTGGCGATAGAGAAGACGCACGGTTGGAATACCCAATCCACGCGTATGCTCGATAAACGGAGCGCCCCATACCTCCGCTACTGCGGAGCGCACGTAGCGGACAAAAATCGGAGCCGAGCCCAGCACCAACGCTGCAACCGGCAGAATCAGGTGACGTGCAAGATCGGCAAGTTTCCAAGACGCGGATGCACTCGCGGGGTTCGAAGAGAACATGCCCCCGGTTGGAACCCAACTCGTGCGCGCGGCAAAAAACAGCAACAGCAGGCCGAGTACAAGTTCGGGGATCCCCAGCAAAATGGAAGTCAGCCAACTGGTGAAGTGGTTCAGCCAGCTATTTGGCTTCACGGCTTCTACAATTCCCCAAGGGATAGCCAGCATCCAGGCGAAGAGCATCGCTAGGCTAGTGAGAAGCAAAGTGTTTCGCGCGCGGGGCCAGAGCAAGCTGCCGACAGAGCAGTGGTAGGACAGCGAATAGCCAAATTCACCGTGCACAATGGAGGAGAGCCAATGGAAGTAGCGGGCTGGCCACGGCTGGTCCACGCCGTATTGCGCTTTGAGGGCCGCTACCGTTTCAGGGGAGATGCTGGGATTCAGTCGAAGTTCGTCGAAAAAGTTGCCCGGCGCTGCGGACAGCAGCGCAAATGAGAGAACTGACACCGCCAAGAGGAGCAGGCAGCTATGCGCCACCCGCGGAGCGACCTTGGCCATGACCCCCACCCTGAGAGAACTGGCTCAATCCAGTCTCCCCTGAGCGGGGAATCGGCCACAATCCTCAGCTGACGGGTTGTAGGGATGGAGTTAATACCTCAGCGGGCAAGCCGGATTGGACGATACGCCCGGCCTCCAGAACCGCCACTTCGTCGGCTAGGGCGCGGGCCATGCGCAAATCGTGGGTCACATAAAGATACGAAAGGGCGTGGCGCTCTTGTAGGTCCAGCAAGAGATCGGCAAGTTGGGCCTGCGCGGAAAGGTCGAGGGAGGAGAGCGCTTCATCCAAGACGAGTATCTTTGGCCGAAGTGCAAGACCCCGGGCTATCGCCACGCGTTGCCGCTGTCCTCCGCTCAGCTCCAGGGGCCGCCGGGCATGCCAGGTTTTCCCAAGTTCGACCTGATCGAGAAGTTCGCGCACCTTCTCGTTGAAATTCACTCCAGGGAACATACTCCTATGGATCAACAAAGGCTCCGCAACCAGTTCTTGCACCGTGAGCCTTGGATTCAGTGCTGCAGCGGAATCCTGAAAAACCAAATGAAGTTCCTGGCGTACTGCTTTTTCTGCATCTCGCGGGAGCTGCAAAATATCCTGGCCCTGGTAGAGAATTCGACCGCTGCTGGGACGTTCCAATAGAACCAGGCATCGCGCTAGGCTGGACTTGCCAGAACCGGAAGGGCCGACCAGCGCAAGCGTTTGCCCGCTGCAGAGTTCCAGCGAGACATCTTGTAGGGCGATGGTCTTGGTGCGCACGCGTCTTAACGCGTGGTCTCCCTCATAGGCCAGGCACAGGTCCTCCACGCGCAGCAGCGGAGGTGCGTTGTTGCTAGCCGCTGTTCCTTCAACGGCCATACAGGAAGCACTCCACCGCTTCTACATCGTTCACTTCTTGCATCTCGGGATGCTGCGTTTCGCACCGCTCCAGTCGCTCGGTGCAACGGGGTGCGAAGCTGCAGCCTCTCGCGAGCGTTTCTGCATCGGCTGGCATTCCTCCAATGGTGTGAAGGCGTTGGCCTGGCGCGAGCTTGGCAGCTCCGGCTGGGACACACGCGAGCAGGCCCTTGGCGTAAGGATGCCGGGCGTTTTCGAACAGGGATTCCACGGATTTAGTTTCGACGACGCGTCCGGCGTAAAGAACGGCCACGCGATCGGCGAAGTTTCGAAGCAGATCGGGATTGTGGGTAATGAAAAGCAGGGAAGAGCTTCGTCCGGTTCTTAATGCGCGAAAGAGATGCAAAATTTGAGCTTCGGTCGCAGTATCCAGCGACGCCGTGGGCTCATCGGCGATGATCAGAGCAGGTTGGCAAACCAAGGCTTGCGCGATTACAACTCGTTGCTGCTGGCCACCGCTGAGTTGATGGGGGTATGCGTCGTAGAAACGGCGGCCCGCACCGGCAAGAAGTCCCACTTGCTCGAGAGCGGATTGTGCTTCTGCTTTACAGCGCTTCCAGTTCCAACCGCTGTGAACACGGAGCACCTCTGCGACCTGATCGCCAATTTTCAACACGGGATTCAGAGCTAAACCTGGCTCTTGGGGAATCAGGGCGATCCGCGCGCCACGGATTTGGTTCATTTCGCGCTCGGATAACTGCAGGGTGTTGCGTCCGGCAAACTGGATATCTCCGGCCACACGCGCGGTTCGGGGCAACAGTCGCAACAGAGCTTTCGCTAGTGTGGACTTGCCGCTTCCCGACTCGCCAAGTATTCCGACTACTTCACCTTCGTGGACACGCAAGCTGATCCCGTTTAGGGCAAAAACCAACCTTCCGTTGTCCTTGCAAAAACGGACGTGGAGGTCGCGGATGATAAGCAACTCAGCCATTGCGTGATGGGCCTCCAGCAAGGCTAACGTCGGCGCGCGGCCGTGTCTAGAAACTCCAGGTATTTGATTGAACACAGGACGCGCCCCGGCGCGAGCCGACTCCGTAGTGAGGGCAGTGACAACACCCCTGGCCTTCAGTAGAAATTGCAGGTTGCGCCTAGAACCGAGTCCTGATATCAGGGAACGTCGCCAGCTTTGGCGGGTAAGCCCCACAAGGAGGTTGGTGTTATGGGCAGCACGAATACTCCCGATTTTGCGAAGGGATTTTCGGTTAATGATTTAGAAAATGGCCGAATGGTCCAAGGCAAAGTCGGCGACGAAGACGTAGTTTTGGCTCGTCATGCGGACGAGTTCTTTGCCGTTGGAGCTGGCTGTACGCATTACCATGCTGCGCTCGCGGAAGGGTTGCTTGTCGGTGATGAGCTGCGCTGTCCCCTGCACCACGCCTGTTTCAGTCTTCGGACGGGCATGGCTTTGCGCGCTCCAGCGCTTGACGCCATCCCTCGCTGGCGCGTAGAGCGCGTTGGTGACAAGGTATTTGTGCGTGAAAAGCTTGCTGCGCTTGCGCAGTACCCCGAAGCAAATACACGGACAACGCCCAACTCGCCGTCGTCGGTGGTGATTGTCGGTGGAGGTGCCGCTGGTCTCGCGGCAGCCGATATGTTCCGGCGCAAAGGCTATGGGGGGCCGCTTACGATGGTCAGTGCCGATGACTCCTCCCCATACGACCGGCCCAACGTATCCAAAGACTATTTGCAACAACCCATACCCGACGAGTGGATGAATCTGCGCCTTCCGGACTTTTATAAGGAGCAGAGAATTGAACTTCTCCTCAATTCGCGAGTGTCCGCTCTTAGCCTGCGCGAAAAGCAGGTTCAACTGGAGGACGGCCGGACCTTTCCCTTTGGTACACTCCTTCTGGCCAGCGGCGCGGAAGTGATCAAGCTTCCGATTCCTGGGGCGCGTCAATCCGACCTCTTTTACGTGCGCACCTGGTCGGATGCACGGGCAATTTTCAAGAGAGCCGAAACTGCCGGGCGAGTCGTTGTCGTGGGCGCGAGCTTTATTGGTTTGGAGGTTGCTGCCTCGCTCCGCTCCAGAGGTCTCGATGTGCACGTTGTCGCCCCCGAGAGTCAACCATTTGAGCGGAGTCTGGGTGTGGAGGTCGGTGGGTTCTTCCGCGCGCTTCACGAATCTCACGGAGTTATTTTTCACTTGGGAAAAACCGTGGCTCGCATGGATGGAAACCAGGTGACATTGAACGATGGCAAGAATCTGCAAGCGGATTTCCTGGTTTTGGGCGTGGGCGTGCGGCCCTCGCTTACGCTTGCGGAACAAGCTGGGTTGGAAGTTGACCGGGGCATCGTTGTCAACGCGTATCTCGAAACAAGCGCGCCGGGAGTCTTTGCAGCGGGGGACATCGCCCGTTGGCCCGATCCACATTCCGGCCAGCGGATCCGCGTGGAGCATTGGGTGGTGGCAGAGCGCCAGGGGCAGGTAGCGGCTAGGAATATTCTGGGCTATCGTGAGCCGTTCGCTGGCGTGCCCTTCTTTTGGACCCAGCAGTTCGGCGTCACACTCAACTATGTTGGCTACGCTGAGAGATGGGACGCGGTCGAAATCGATGGCAGTTTAGAGGCGAAAAATTGTGCCGTCAGCTACAAGCTGGATGGTAAAACTGTGGCTGTCGCCACGATCGGGCGAGATATTCAAAGCCTGGAGTTCGAAGCTGGCATCGAAAATTCACTTCAAAAATTGCCTCGCACAACTCACGGTTGAACCTCCGCGGCAGAGTTTCATCTCATAGCCGATTTTCAATTCCCGCAGGCCAGTTTGCGTCGGGGGCGCCGGTGGCACGGATAACAAAGCCTCCCCGGGACCTGCTATAGGCTCGGCGCACGTGCTTTCTATCTCTGCTGCTCCGACTTCGACGGCTTAGAGGCTCACGAGAAACGAAACGATACACATTTACGTAAGTTCGTTCCATGCCGATTTTATTTCCAGCAGAAAATCTACATCTTTTCTCCTTGCGCGACATCTAACCTGGTGAGAACGGGATTGATGCCGTCTGGGGAGTATCATCATGGTTCACGCCGAGCAAATTCAGGAAGTCAAAACCACCATCGAATTCACGTTGCCGCTGACTGACGACAGAAAAATGGACCCGGCCCCAAGTGCCGCCACCAGCGGGGGACTGGCGGTTGCTCTGCCTGCCATGGAAACGGATGGAATCGTCCTTTCGGGCACGCAGGTGCTCTGGAGTTGCGTCTCTGCGCTGTCTTTCGTGGCGTTATTGCTTTGGGCAGCTTTGAAGCTTTGGATGTACGAATAACCGGCAAGTTGGCCCCTCTGCAACGACTGCGCCTCTGCAGCTAGACCCTCTCGCGTTATTGTCAACGTACTTTTATCGTTTGGATGTATAGCAGGGAATTGAGCGTCGACGCCGCTCTGGCCAGCGGTATACTCCCCACAGGGGTCTCGATGAGAAGAATTAGCCTGCTCCTGGCGGTGATATTGCTAGCGACTGACTGTTTGGCCAACACCCGCAACTGGAAGACGGCCCGCGTGATCGACAGCTCCGAGACGGAACAGACCGGCGGATTTAAGGGTGACACGAACACTCTGCATTACACCATCGAAACGGATGATACGGTTTATTTTGTCGATTACACTTACAAGCCGGGCCAGCGCGGCGGCAGCGGCGCGCCGGATATCGCGGTAACCACCATGACCAAAATTGCGGTCGAAGGGAAAACCGCGTACATCGTGGATGTCAACGGTCGCGAAGTGAAGCTGCACGTGACCAAGAAACAAGCCAAGCAATAACCAACTTCAATCCAGCAACGCAAAGCCGAAGGACCGGCACGAAAACCGCTTGTCGCTCACGGCGCGCCAGTTCTGTCCTTGTCGGCATCCTTGCGCATAGTTTCGAGCAGTGGCTGCATCACAGTATCGGGTTTACCTGCAAGCTGATTGAGCACCAGCCAGACTCCGTCATGCACCAGGATCTGGCGATTTCGAGAGTCATTGTAAAAATCGTCCAGCGCATCAGTTAAGCGGATTCCCGTGACATTTACCAGATACTTCGAGCGGTATGCGGCAAAGGATGCCGCAGCCTTACCGGAAACGGCCTTATAGTCTTGCTCACTGCCATCGGCTCCCAAGAAAGCCACGCGATTCCCAAGCTCCATGCCATCCAAAAAACCAGCTAAATAGTTGGCTTTTGCAACGGCGTCGAGTTGCCTCCACCAATTTCCGTCTCTGCGATCGTACTCCTGGTTTCTGGAAAGAGGAGCCGCGACGCTTAAAACAAGAATGACCACAGCGATGCGCACGAAGGGTTTCACGGTCATGGAACACCTATTTCATTAACTTAATCCAATTCGGTTGGACGGTAAATACTCTTCGCGGCGTTGTTCTCGGAATCTCCGCCAACTGCCAGGATGAATCTGGGCGTGCTTTTCAGTACTATTTGACTTAGTTTCGAAACCCTATCTGACGGAGCCCGTACGGCTATGAAGAGTCCATTGGTGCGTTGGATATACGCTATTCCGCTAGTGCTGGCGTTTCTCTGCTTTAGCTCGGCGGGGACTGCCGCAGACGTATCGCAAGAGGCCGCCAAGTTGAATCATCAAGGAATGCAGCACCTCAACAAAAAGGAATACGAACAGGCGATTGCAGCCTTCCGGCAAGCGCTGCAGTTGCAGCCCGATTTTCCGGACGCGCTCGACAACCTCGGCAAAGCTCTCGACGCCAGCGGAAAAGACACGGAGGCCATCGCGGATTTGGATAAGGCCATCCAGTTGGCTCCGCAGAACGCCGCAGCGTACGCCGACAAAGGGCTAGCGCTGTTTCATGAAAGCAAGTACGAGGAGGCGGCCGCTGCTTACCGCCAGGCATTGGAACATCACAAGAATTTTTCCGAAGCCCAGAATGGTTTGGGCGCGGCGCTTTTGCATCTCGGAAAAAAAGACGAGGCCATTTCCGCGTTCCGCGACGCGATAGCAAGCAATCCAAAGAACGCGGATGCTCTAGGCAATCTTGGGTCAACCTTGTTGGCCGAGAATAAACCCGCGGACGCCGTGCCTTATTTGCGCAAAGCGCACACTTTGCGTCCGGACGTTCCGGAGTTCCTGGAAAATTACGCGCACGCCCTGGAGGAAACCGGCCAAACGCACGAAGCGATTGCGGCTTATCACAAGCTGGCGAACAAGCAGCCCGACCGGCCAGAGGCTTGGGCACAGCTCGGCCATCTCTATTACACGACAAAACGCTACGATCAAGCGCTTGCTGCGTTCCAGAAGAGTCTTGCTTTGAAGCAGGAACAACCGGACACGCTACTCGGGCTTGGCCAGACGCAGGTTGCCGAAGGCAAAACGGCCGACGCGATTCAAACATTTGAAAAGTGCATCGCACTCCGTCCGAACGATTTCTACGCGCTGTATAATTTGGCAAATGCCTACTACGCACAAAAGGACTACGCGAAATCCGCCGCTTATTATGAGAAAGCCTTTGCCGAAAAACCGGATTTCTCGGACTCACTCGTAGGGCTGGGAGCCAGTCAATTAGCCGCGAATAAATACGGCGACGCCATAGCTACTTATCAGAAACTCATTCCGCTGAAGCCGGACGATGCCAATGTTCGCTTCAACGCCGGCACGGCATTCTTCAACTCCGGAAAGTATCAGGATGCGGCGGCCAATTACCGTGAAGCTGTGCGCCTGAATCCCTCTTTTGCTCATGCACACTACAATCTTGGCATGGCGTTGCTTCGCTTGAACGATGCCAAAGGCGCTCAGGCGGAGTTCGCAGAAGCGCATCGCCTGGACCCGAGCTTGACCGCACCGGCGGGGAAATAGTGTTTAGCACCAGCTATAGCGGGAGCGCTTTTGTGAGCTTCAGGGCGCGGCGCTCTTAAGTTTCGAAGCCACGTCCTCTTCTTGCTTCTCTTCTTTTTGTTTTAGCTCGCGCACTTTTGCGAACTCTTTTTCCGCCATCGCGTCGTCGCCCATCAGCGTATAAATGTGTCCCAGGCGAAAGTGTGCGTCGGGTTGGTCGGGATCCAGCTTCACGGCTTGCTTCAGCGCCGCGAGTGCCTGCGGGAACTGTTTTTGGTCCACCAGAATGCTGCCCATGTCCAGATAAGCGAGGCGAATGTCGTCGCGCAATGCCGTAGCCTTACGCAAATATTCCATCGCTTTTTCGGGATCATCCTTCTTCATGGCAACATCGCCGAGATAGGTGAGAGCTTGGGCGTTCTTCGGATCGATGGCCAATTCGGCTTCGAAGGCGCCCACGGCTTCGTCGTATTTATGCGCTTTCCAGTCCAGGTATCCTAGCCCGAAATGCAAATTGGGTTCCTGCGGAGCGAGTTTTAGCGCTGCTTGAAACTCGGCGATGGCTTCCTCGGTTTTGCCCTCGCCATCCAGAGCTTCGCCCATGAAGATGTGCACTGCGGCGGAATTCGGATTGATTTGCTGTAGCTTGCGAAACTCATCCAACGCACAAGAGAATTCCTTGGCCAGGAGACAGCTCTGCGCCAGAGTCTGGTGCAACTCGGTATTAGCGGGATCGGCTTCCGCCACGACCTTAAGGTAGTTCGAAGCTTCGACGAAGCGCTTTACCCCATAGTAGCTTAAGCCGAGAAGCGCCGTGACCTGCAGGTTGTGCGGATCTTCCGTGAGAGCGGCACGCAAAGCCGGAATGGCCGCGTCGAACTGGCCTTGCTTAAACTCCGCCAGCCCGAGATTTAGCTGTACCCCGGGTAATTTCGGATTCAGTGCCAGCGATTTTCGGTAAGCCTTTGCCGCCTCGGGGTACTTTTGCTCCTTGGAGAGCACCACACCCAGACTGGCATAGGCCTCGGCATCATTCGGGTTGTGCTGTACGACGGCGCGCCAAGCTTGGGCGGCCTCTTCCAGCTTGCCTTGTTGTTCGAGCGCCATCGCCTCTGCGGGAGTGGGTATCGGGGTCTGCGCTTGGGCCCACACCGGGAGCAAGCCGACGCAGCTAAGCAGGAGCGCACAAACGCTCGAATGTATGGCCTGTCGTCGGAGATTTTCCATATGGCTTATTATCCTTGAACTTACAGCGGTTTCAAACGAATTGGTGGGGTAGCAGCCAGGAGAGAGGGAACACCGCTTCTCAACAACGTTGTCCTTGACGGGTCCCACCGGGCGCGACTACTCTGGCCGATATCGGAGTTCAGATTTGAGGCTGTCATGAAGCAACGCCTCTGGTTGAAGCTTGCGCGAGTGATTCTCACTCTTGTTGCGGGATTGTTTTTTTGCGTGGTTTCCGCCACCTGCCAGGATAGCTCCGAGGAAGGCACGATAAGCCGCGGCAGCCGGGCGGAGCTGGCCATCACCGTGCTCGATGCCAACGGCCAGATCATCACTTCGACCGCCACCGTTAAGGTCTACAGCAACGGGATTCTGACAGATCAGTCTTCCACTTCGGGTGGCCGCGCCTTCTTTGTCGTTCGCGGCCTGGGAGAATTCACGGTAGCTGTTGAGGCGTCGGGCTACAAAACGGTGCAAAAAGACGTCACCGTATCCTCGGCCATCCGAGCTCAAATCGACATAATCCTGCCGCGCGACACGTCTGCGAATGAAACAGTTGGCGTTCCTGCGGGCCCGGTGCTTGCTCCCAAGGCCAAGGAAGAATTGGTGAAGGGACTTCAAGCCCTTCGCGAGAACAAACTGGACGAAGCGCAGAAGCATATAGGTGCAGCCCTGAAGCTGGCCCCTTCCAATCCGGAAGTCCTGTATGTTCAGGGAATTCTGTACATGAAGGGCAGCAATTGGGCGAAAGCACAATCCGTCTTGGAGACATCATCGCAACTCGATCCTAACCAAGCCCGGATTTTTTCTGCGCTTGGGATGGCTTACTGCAATCAGAAGAAATACAAACAAGCGATCCCTCCCCTAGAAAAGGCGCTGCAATTGGATGCGAAGTCGGGGTGGGAGACCACGTGGAGCTTAGCGAAGGCCTACTATTATGATCAGCAGTACGACCAGGCCCTGAAAATGGCAGAACAGGCGCGGGCGGACGCTCACGGTGCGGCTCCACAAGTGGATTTACTTTACGCGCAGTGCTTGGCGGCCGCTGGCCGCTACGATGACGCGGCAGAGGTTCTGCGGACCTTCCTCAAGAACAATCCGGGCAATCCAGACACGGCTATGGCACAGCGTTGGCTAGACGGCCTGGCAGCCAACGGCAAGATTCACACGCAAACGAATCCCACACCCTGATTCAAGCGTGCTCCGCGTTTTGACCGCGGCGTTGGAAGGGAATGCCAGCGCCACCCGGGGAAACAAAAGCGGCGTGACGGGGGGTGATCCGTCACGCCGCAGGGGTTGAGGTGAAGCTGCGAGAGGCTAGAAGTAGAACTTCAACGCAAGCTGGATTGTACGCGGATCATAAGCCGAAGTGACTTGTCCAAATCCGCTACTAGAAAGGTTGGTGTTAATGCCGCCTTGCTGCTCGTCACCAACCCATTGAGGATGGTTCCAAATGTTGAAGAACTCCGCCCGGAACTGCAGGTTGGTCCCGCGTTCCGGATTGATCATGAAGTTCTTGAAGAAGGAGATGTTCCAGTTCTGGCGGCCTGGTCCGCGAACAGAGCTGGGCGGTGTATCGCCCCAGGTTCCCGGAGCCGGCGTGGAGTAGATTGACGTATCAAACCACTCCTGCACTGTATGCGGATTACTCGGCGCCCCGGTCTGGTTCGGCCGGTTCGCGGCGTTCGGAACAATGCTCGCAACGTTTTGCCCGCCCACGCTAATGTTGAGGGGAGCGCCCGTTTCCGCTGTTACGATACCGGAAACTTCCCAGCCGCCCAGCATCGTTTTCATCAATTTATTGTCGCTGTGCTTCAGGAGAGGAACCTGATACACGAAGTTGGTAAAGAAGATGTTCTGGTGGTCGAACATCGACGGGCCGTAGTCATACTTCCAACCCTCGTAGGGATTGGAAATCGTATACAGATCGCCGCCGCTGCCATTGTTGCCATTCAGGACGTCATTGGTATGCGAGTAGGTATACCCGACCTGGTAGGTCAGATCGCTGCCGAGCGTGGCGCCCCGGAAAGAGACCTGTAAGGCGTTGTAGTCGCTGTTGGCTTCGTTCTGCGCCATTTTAATGCTGTGGTATCCGACATAAGGAACTGCTTGGTTGTAAACCTCGGCTGGGGCGGCAACGCCAGTGCACCCGGCTAACGCTGCTTGCCCTTGACAGACATAGGCCGGCAGCGTGTCGTAGGGCACGAGATCGGTTTCCGTGTAGTAGTTCTGGTGACGGTTCTGCGCGCCCACGTAGGCAACCGACAACACCGATTTGCCAATACTATGTTGAATGCCTAGGCTGAACTGCGTGCTTCTCGGCGAAGCATAGTCGGCACTGTTCATCCCGGTTACGTTATTGACCGGAATCGAGGCTGGGACCGTTTGGCCGGTCGCGGGATTAGTGCTGGGATTGGAGAGCAGCACGTTGGTAAAGTTGATGCTGGCCGATAGCGGAACAGTTCCGGCATTGTTGTAGACGTCGTTGCCCTGAATGCGTTCGTTCATGAGGCCATATCCGCCCCGGATGACCGTCTTGCCATCACCCGTAAGGTCATAGGCGAATCCAAGGCGCGGCTCGAAGTTCAGCCAGGCATTGTTGACACAACCCCTGGGAGTACCGTTTTGTCCGCAGATGCTGATGCCGTTCACATAGAACTGCTGGCCCGCCAAAATGGGATTCGGGCTGGGACCTAGACCCGGGCTGGCTGTGCTGATGGTGTTGCTGGATGCCAAGATGGCCCCATCTTGCGAGCTATAGAGGTTCGGGTAAAAATTGGCCATCTGGCTACTCGCTTCATAGGTATGCGGCAGCCCGTCCCACCGCAGTCCGAGATTCAAGGTGAGGCGGTTGTTCACGCGGTAGTTGTCCTGCACGTACAGATTCCAGGATTGATTGTTCCACTGCCCGGTGCTTTTGATAGCGTTCTCGGTGTAGTTTTGTGAGAGCCCAAGCAGGTAATCGGCGAAGTCGACCCCGGTGTACTCACCGTTGAAGGAGAAGTTGCCCTGGGTGGTTGCGAACCAGTCTTGCGACTTCTTATACAGCATCCAACCGCCGCCGATCTTGAGCTGGTGGCGGCCCTTGGTCCAAGACACGTCATCACGAAGCTGATAACTGTTAGCCGCGTTATTCCATGGCATCCAGTTCGAGGTGTAGTCCGTGCCCAGCTGGGTCAGATCGATTGACGGGATGCGGTTATCGACGTTGGGGCCGGTGAAGTATCTGTTAAAGGTGAAGTCCGTCGGCGCGGTGTACAGTCCCAACGGAAGAATATGAATGCGGTTGCCGTTATAGTTGAAGGCTACCTCATTCACCAGCGTCGGGCTGATCACGTACGCGGCATGCACTACCGCTGCATAGGAGGGGTTGCCGAAGCTGTTGGATACGCTCGGGACGTTGTCGCCGCTCCACATCGTGGTGCCGTAGGACTGCGCGACCTGATCGGCTACGAAGTGCCCAAAAACGGTCAACTTATCGCTGAAGTTTTGGTCGATGCGTACGACTTCTTCCTTCACGTTCGTTGGCAGGTTATTGCCGCCAAGAAAATAGTCTCCCTGTCCGGCCGTGGGCTGCGGAAAGATGCCGCCATATTTTCCGCCAGCCGTCAACAGTGACTGGGCGTTGGGGTCAAGCATGCAAGACGGTATGGTGTTGTTCGGAAATGGGGAACCCTGTACGATACCTGCGGGCAGTGTGTCACCCGGGCAGTTCCTTGCCAGCACTGCTGCAGTTACGAGCGATGCACTCGGAACGTTAATCGCTGTGCTGCCAAAATCACCGGTGTACTCATCCGGGCTTGGCACCAACTGCTTCAGCGTCTGGCCCTGAACCAATCTGCGCCATTCCATGTTATAGAAGAAAAAGGTCTTTTTCTTGTCCGGGTTGTAAAGCTTTCCGAAGGTTACCGGGCCACCGACGTTGAAACCCCAAACGTTGTAGCGCAGCTCGGCCACGGGGTTTGGAACGGTATTGAAGAAATTGCGTGCATCCAAGTCGTTATTCCGGAAGAATTCCCAAGCTTCAGCATGCAGCGTCGTCGTGCCACTCTTGACTGCCGAAGAGATGGTTGCTCCGGAATTCATGCCGTAGTCCGCGCTGTAGTTGGATGTGAGCGTTTCGGTTTGGGCCAGGGCATCGACCGAGGGCATGACGATCGACTGGGCAGCGCCACCGCGGTCATCGTTTTCCCCGCCGTCGAGCATGTACAGGTTGTGACTGGGCCGGCTGCCATTGAAGCTGATTTGGTTGCTCGCCCCGACCGACGTCGGGACTTGGAAGTCCGGGTTCAGGTTGGAAGCCCCTGGAGTTAGACTCACGTACGTGTAAAGACTTCGGCCGTTGGTCGCGAGTTCTGTGATCTGCGTGCCAGTGACCAGCGAGCTTTGTTCGCTACTGTCCGTCTGCACCCTCAGCGCATTCGATTCCACGGAGATCGTCTCCGCCTTGGTGCCCATCTTCATCTGAAAATCCACACGGATACGATCGTTCACGTTCAGGGTTACGCCTTTGGATTCTTCCACTTTGAAGCCGGAAGCTTCCGCCTTCAGATCGTAAATGCCAATGGCCAATCCCGGCGCCACGTACTGACCCACATCGTTGGTGTTCAGAGAACGTGATACCCCCGTCTTTACGTTGGTGATCGTGATGGTCACGTTCGGCACCACGCTACCGCTCGGGTCCGTTACCGTGCCCACGATCGTCGCTTCTTGCGCGGTGGTAAGGAAAGCAACTCCCAGGAGCAGCACAACTAAAACCACAAAATGGGAGAGAGAGAATTTCCTGACGGCACGCACAAGACTTCGAGACCTGCAGGATGAAACAAGGTTCATTATTTGCCTCCGCCTCGGGCGGCTTTCCGCCGCCTTACGGCAAGTCAACCGCTGGATCAATCTAGGCTCTGGGGCCTCCAGAGTCTTACAGAAGATAGCGATGGAACGCAGACGCACGTTTCCCCACTATCCCGCTTGGACCAGCACCTTTGGCAGATTTGGAGAAAAACCAGGACAAACCTGGACTCGACCACCCCAAGCACCCTGCCTTACTCTGCAATGGAACCTACCGAACCACAACACACGCAAAAACCGTTGCCCCTTGCGGGCACGGCATGACGACGCAAATCATGAATGAATCGTTTGCGTCGCCTGTTACCTGTTTATGTACTCTCGAGTGGATAGGTTGTCAAGTATTCTTTTTGATTTTTCGATGTTAAATATCGATATTCTATTGGGAAAGTGACGGTCACTGGGAGTCGGGCTGGGGCCGAACCGTCTGCAATCCTTTGATGATGCAGAAGTTGTAAATAGAGACTGATTTAGGTCGAGAATCACTCCACAGGAAGTTACGGGAGTGCCATTCTGGGAAAAATCGCCGATTCTGGTGCCCACGTGCCGTTCTTTCGATGCATGTTGCGGTCGGATTGCATGGCCGGGAGTGCGACAGAACAACGACCTGTTTCGATTTGTTTTCGAACCGCTGGTTTGGCTCGTTCGGGCCTGTCTGCAACCAAACCAGTCAGTGTTTCCATCTGTGAGAGAATGGCTCGGTTTCAGCTAAATCATCGTGAGGATTTTTTCGTGCGCGTGAGTAATGCCCCGATGGTTCGTGTCGTGTTTGCTGTAACGCTGCTGTTCGTCGCGCTTGCTCCGCGCTCGAATTCGCAGAATGACAGTGCCGCTCCGCGAACTCTATCCAAAATCAAATTCGCTCTGCAATCGCTGCCGTTTCGTGTGGACTCCGACGAAACCCTAAAAACTCCTCACGCGCCAGCCACGATGGCCGGCGGGGTGGCGGTTTTTGATTACAACGGCGATGGCCGCCCAGACATTTTCTTCACGAATGGCGCCAACATTGAAACTCTTAAGAAGGACTCGCCACGATTTTCCAATCATCTTTACCGCAACGACGGTAACGGCATCTTTACCGACGTCACCAAGGAAGCGGGCTTAACCGGGACGGGTTACAACATCTGTGTGGCCGTCGGGGACTATGACAACGACGGACATCCAGACTTGTTCGTTGGCGGCGTCCACGGTAATACCCTCTACCACAACAATGGCGACGGAACTTTTACCGACGTTACCGAGAAGGCAGGACTGAATCACTCGGTGGATCGCCAATTTGGCCCGCTGTGGACCGCTGCAGCGGCCTGGGTGGATGTGAACAACGATGGCCTCCTCGACCTGGTCGTTATCAACTATCTTCGTTGGGACCCAAAGACGGAAAAGCTATGCCCGTTCGCCGGCGCCTTCGATTATTGCAGCCCGAAACTGTATCAAGGCCAGCCCAACCAGTTGTTTCTAAATCGAGGCGATGGAACCTTTGAAGATGTTTCGGAAAAGTGGGGACTGCGCGGTTACGTGGGAAAAGGAATGGGCGTGGGCGTAGCCGATTATGATCTGGACGGACGCCCAGACTTGTTTGTGACCAACGATACTTCCTATAACTTTTTGTTCCATAACACCGGAGAGAAATTTGAAGAAGTGGCGTTTCAGCAGGGCGTAGCGTTGGTCGAGGATGGTGGGTTTGTCTCCGGTATGGGACTGGATTTCCGGGATACCAACAATGACGGGTACCCCGATATTGTTTTTGTCGCGCTAAACGATCAGACGTTTCCTCTGTTTCTGAATAAGGCCGGCAAGGGCTTCGAAGAAGTTACTTATGCCAGCGGGATGCGCAAACTTTCTCGGTCGATGTCCGGCTATGGACCGGGCCTGTTCGATTTTGACAATGATGGTTGGAAGGATTTGTTTGTGTCGCGCGGCCACGTGGAATCTATGGATACGCCTTCCTACCAGGTCAATCAATACAACACCGTGTTTCGAAATCCTGGTCCGAAGGGGCAATGGGAAGCGCTGACTGCGGAAGCTGGCCTGGCAGCCTCTCCGCCCGCTCGCCATCGTGGGTGCGCATTTGGGGACTTCGATGGGGATGGCAAGGTGGACGTGGTGGTCTCGGCGCTGGGTCGAGACGCCGAGATCTGGATGAACCGTACAGACAACTCCGGGCACTGGCTGGACATTGCCTTGCAAGGCACGAAAAGCAATCGCGATGGGATCGGCGCACGCATTAAGGTGCTGACCTCGGCCGGCGCGCAATACAATCACATGACCACCAGCGTGGGCTACGCTTCGTCGAGCGACGGTCCGGTGCATTTTGGGCTCGGTGCGGACAGTAAAGCCAAACTGGTGGAGATCCACTGGCCATCCGGGATCGTGCAAACGCTGCAGGATGTCGCTGGCGACCAGATACTGCACGTCAAAGAGCCTCCCGGGAAGTGATATGCTCGCCGGGTGTTTTTGCGCATGATTCCGGTGGGTTAGAAATTTGGCAACGTTTCCGCCCAGGGCCATGACTATTCGTCGCAATTCGTTGTATCTCTGCTTTGTGGTTCTGCTGTTAATCGCTGCTTTTCCACAGAGGTGTTTTCCCGTTGGTCAACAACATTTCATCGATAGCCAATACAAACAAGGTGATTTCGCGCTCGTGCGAGGCAAGGACGCGGCCCCGTTATGCCTTGATCCCCACGAGTATCCTGGCGTGATTCGTGCCGCTCATGACCTGGCGCAAGACGTTGCCCGGGTGACGGCGCTATCGCCGGCCGTCAACGTTGCGGCAACGGCTCCGCAGTCGCCTGCGGTCATTATCGGGACGCTGGGCAAAAACGGGCTTCTGGACCAACTGGCGCGCGCGGGAAAGATTGACGTAACCGCCCTGCGAGGAAAATGGGAGTCGTACCTCATCCAGACGGTGAGCGATCCGTTTCCCGGAGTTGCCGGTGCGTTGGTAATTGCAGGCAGCGATAAACGGGGAACGATCTATGGCATCTACGAAATCTCCGAGCAGATCGGTGTGTCGCCCTGGTATTGGTGGGCGGATGTGCCCGTCCGGCATCAGGATGCGCTCTTCGTTAACCCCGGCCGCCATTTTCAAGGCGAACCTGCGGTGAAGTATCGTGGGATTTTCCTGAATGACGAAGCGCCTTCGCTGACCGGTTGGACGAAAGAAAAATTCGGCGGTTATAACCATGAGTTTTACGTAAAAGTGTTCGAGTTGCTCCTTCGCCTGCGCGCGAATTATTTGTGGCCGGCGATGTGGGGCAGCGCCTTTAACGAAGACGACCCGCTCAATCCAAAACTGGCGGACGAATACGGCATCGTCATGGGCACTTCTCACCACGAGCCTATGCTGCGCGCACAGCAGGAGTGGAAACGGCACGGAAAAGGACCGTGGGACTATTCCACGAACGGCGAGGAGTTACGGGAATTCTGGACCGAGGGAATTGAGCGCAATAAGAACTACGAGAGCATCATCACGCTGGGCATGCGCGGTGATGGGGACATGCCTATGTCGGAACAGGCCAATGTGGAGTTGCTCGAGAAGATTGTCGCCGATCAACGCAAGATCCTGGCCGACAAAATGAATCCGGACGTCACCCAGATCCCGCAGGACTGGGCGCTTTACAAAGAAGTGCAGCAGTACTACGAAAAGGGCATGCGCGTTCCCGACGACGTGACCCTGCTGTGGTGCGACGACAACTGGGGAAATATCCGCCGCCTGCCCACTCCGGAAGAACGCAAACGCAGCGGGGGCGCCGGCATTTACTACCATTTCGACTACGTCGGCGATCCCCGCGACTACAAATGGATCAACACCAACCCCATTCCCAAGGTTTGGGAACAGATGAATCTGGCCTATCACTACGGAGCCACGCGCATTTGGATCGTCAATGTGGGCGATCTAAAACCTATGGAATTTCCCATGGAGTTTTTCCTGACCTTCGCCTGGAATCCAGAAGCCTGGCCTAAAGAAAGATTGGGCGACTTCACTAAATTGTGGGCGGAGCGCGAGTTTGGGCCGAAGTACGCCCCTCAGATTGCTGACCTCATCGCGAAGTACGGGAAATACACCGGGAGGCGTAAGCCGGAACTGCTCGATCCTACGACCTTCAGCCTGGTCAATTACCAAGAGGCAGACCGTGTCTCCGCCGAATACCAATCCGCCGTGGACCAAGCGCAGAAGATCTACGACGAACTACCCGAGCATTACCGCGATGCCTTCTTCCAGCTTGTATTGTTCCCTTTAAAAGCGCCAGCGATCGTCACGCAGATGTACATCGCGGCGGGAAAAAATCACCTGTACGCCGAGCAAGGCCGCGCCAGCACAAACGACTATGCGGCTCAGGTCCGCGAGTTGTTCGAGGCCGATGCGAAGCTTTCTGCCTACTACAACCACTCTTTGGCGAGCGGCAAATGGGATCACATGATGGACCAGACGCACATCGGATATACCTCGTGGAATGATCCGCCAAAGAACGTCATGCCCGACGTGACCGAATTGAATCTTTCCGTTCCCGCGAAGATGGGAATCGCGTTGGAAGGGTCAACCGGCGCTTGGCCTGGTGCAACTGAGGAACCTCGGCTTCCCGAATTTGATTCTTTTGTTCGGCCCCGGCGTTATTTGGACATGTTCAATCGAGGCCGCACGCCGTTCCGGTTCCGGGCGAAGGCCAGCGAGCCTTGGATCGAGTTGAGCCAGTCCTCCGGTGAATTGGACAAAGAACAACGAGTGTGGATCAGCGTGAATTGGAGCAAAGCGCCGCCAGGCACAAGCTTTGGCACGGTGACCATTTCCGGCTCAACCGGCGATTCCGTGACCGTGACTGTGCCGGTGTTCAACCCCCGGGAGCCCACGCGTGATTCGCTGCGCGGATTTGTGGAAGCGGATGGATACGTCTCCATGGAGGCAGCGCATTTCGCTCGCAAGGTCGATGCGCCCTCGGTGCGTTGGGAAAGAATCCCGGATTACGGGCGAACGGATTCGGCCATGTCGGTTTTTCCCGTAGACGCACCCAGCTACGCCGATCCACGTACCGGACCCTGTCTGGAATACCGGATGTTTTTGTTTGATCCGGGCAAGGTGGAAGTGGAAGCTGTTCTGGGACCGTCCCTGAATTTTGTGCCCCGCCGAGGATTGCGCTATGCGGTTTCCTTCGACGACCAGACGCCGCAGATCGTTGATATGCTGGCGCAAAACACCGTGCAGGATTGGTCGAAAGCGGTGGAAGATAATGTACGCATCAGCACATCGAGCCACACGCTGGAGGGCACGGGCTATCACACGCTGAAAATCTGGATGGTCGATCCCGGAATCGTGTTGGAAAAACTCGTGGTCAAGCTTGCACCAGTTCGTCCAAGCTATCTCGGTCCGCCCGAGAGTTTCCGCGGCCCTAAACAAGCCTCCAACGAAGGAGACTTGAACAAGGGAGTACAATGAGGGCGTTCTCGGAAGTTTGAGATGGAGAACACTTGAATGAGTGCGTCATCGCTCCTATTGGGACTCATTCTCACTCGGAAGGCTCGCCGGCTCTGGATGCAACGGTGTCAACGCATTCACGTTTTGGATTACCATCCGGGCACGGCGAGGTAAAAATAGCGCCAAAGGCTTGGTGCTAGAGGAATACGAAAAATGATCGGTGCAAAGCCGCCTCGCACCAAGCGAAGCGGAACGGTAACGTTGAAAGCCGTTGCGCAACATCTCGGCTTGACTCCAGGAACGGTTTCCGCGGTGTTGAACAACACCAAGGCTGCCCGAACCATCCCCGAAAATACCCGCAAACGCATCGTCGACGCAGCCCGCGAATTGAACTACCAGCCGAATTTTCTGGCGCGTTCTCTGCGCGTGCAGCGCACCTATACCGTCGGCGTCATCGTCGAAGAAATTGGCGACGCTTACGGTAGCTTGATTGTTGGCGGCATCGAACCCTTCCTGCGCGAAAGTAACTACTTTTTTCTGACCGTGGCGCACCGCCACGATCCCAAGCTGTTGCGAAGCTACTCGCAATTGCTGACTTCTCGCGGCGTCGAGGGTCTGATCACCATCGATACCTCCATCGAACAGGAACCCGCGTTGCCTACGGTGGCGGTGGCCGGCCACCAGCGGGTCGAGAATGTGACCAACATCATCCTCGACCACCATCGTGCTGCCGAGCTTGGCCTGCGCCATCTCAAGGAACTCGGCCACGACCGCATCGCATTTTTCCGTGGTCTGCCGCAGAGTTCCGACTCGGTGGCCCGATGGGACGCGATTGCGGATGTGGCTCGGAAAGTGGGCGTGCGCATCTACCCGGAGCTGGTGCTCCAGATTCAGGCAACCGACTCAACCCCCGATCTCGGCTATCCTTACGGGAAAGCTTTGCTCGACCAGAAGGTTCCTTTCACGGCCTTGTTTGCCTACAACGACATTTCGGCTCTCGGAGCCATGCGCGCCTTTCAAGAAGCGGGACTGCGCGTGCCCGACGACATCTCTATCATCGGGTTCGACGACATTGCCATCGCGTCTTATTCGGTGCCACGGCTCACCACCATCCGGCAGCCTCTCGACAAGATGGGCCGGATCGCCGCGCAAACGCTGCTCGACAGGATTGAGGAGCGTACCACCTTCGTGTCGGAAATTGCCGTCGAGCCGGAACTGATCCAACGCGGTTCCACTGCTCCACCACGCATATCGTAAATAGCTGCGACTAAGCGCTTGGCCGCTCGCTGGCTAACTCCACAGTCGATCCCAGGAACGCTCTTGATCCCATTGGGTCGTCGGCTCGAAGTAACCCGAACCGGGCGCCAGATGCCGCCGCAGCATATCTTCGTTGAGAGTAACTCCGAGACCCGGACGATCCGGCACTTCGATCCAGCCATGATTTACGATGGGGGCTTGCAACCCTTCCTGTACGAGCGATGACCACCACGGTACGTCGAGAGAGTGGTTTTCGAGCGCCAAGAAATTCTGTGTCGCCGCAGCGCAATGCACGCTGGCCATGCAGCCTACGGGCGTTCCCGCGTAGTGCAAAGCCATGGGCACGCCATATTCCTGGGCCAAGTCCCCAATTTTATGGGTTTCCAGGATTCCGCCCGAGGTCGCCAAATCCGGCTGAATCTTCCCAACTGCGTGATTCTCGCACAGCACTTGGAATGGTTCCTTCAAATAGATATCTTCGCCCGTGAGAATTGGAGTGGGGCTCTCCAGTGAGATTTGTTTCAGCAAATCCGTGTAGTTCCACGGAATCACATCTTCCATCCACGAGAGATTGTATTTTTCGTAGGCCTTGCCAAGCCGGATGATGGACTTCACGCCGAGATGCCCAAGATGATCCATGGACAAAGGAATTTCCATGCCCACGGCATCGCGCACCGCCGCAACGTATTGTTCCAGCATGGCGATTCCTTTGTCAGTCACTTCCATCGCTAACAACGGATGGGGAAGCTGGTGCGCTTGCCACTGCTCAATATCTGTGGGGTTCGTCACCGTGCCGGGAGTATCCGCTACCATTTCGATGCCCAAATCCATCTTCAGCCACGTCAGTCCCATCCCTTCCTTGCGCTCTTTCATGCGTTGCGCGTAAATCTTGGGGTCTTTGGATTCTTCCGTGTCTGCGTAGATGCGAATTTTGTCGCGGAACTTTCCTCCGCCGATCAGTGCATAAACGGGGGCGTTGTACACTTTGCCAGCGATATCCCATAGCGCCATCTCGACCGCCGACACGCCACCGCCTTGCCGCGCATGGCCGCCGAACTGTTTGATCTCGCGAAAAATTCTGTCCAATTGGAGCGGATTTTGTCCCACAAGCCGGCTCTTGAGAAACAGCGCATAAGTCGGGCTGGCGCCGTCGCGGACTTCCCCCAGTCCGTAGACACTTTGGTTGGTGTCGATGCGAAGGACGGTACAGGGACTCGGGCCGGGCTTGGTGATGGTCGCCACGCGCAAATCGGTGATCTTTAGGGTGGACGGACTGGAATTGGTGTTGACGGCCATCGGATAGGTTTCCATGGATTCGCCGGCCACCAGGCTGGCGCCGAACGCCAGCGCAGAGCCTTTCAGAACGTCGCGCCGCCCGAACATTCTTCCGTTGCTCTTGCGCATAAGCGCCTCCAAGTGGTTTTCCCCTCAGCACACAAGCTCGCCAATCGATTCGAGATTGCGCGCCGCAAGTTCCGATTTGCATCCTATCATTGCTGGCACGCGCTCCTGCGTGATAGATTGCGCTCGCCTTTGGAAATTTGCTTGGCAGTGAAAAGATAATCTCTTGCAGTAGTGGGGGCCATTGATGACCGGTATTTCCCGCAGCTGTTTTTTCCGGATCAGATTCAGTTTATTGCTTGCGCTTGGCGCGATTGCTTTCGTGTTCCCCAATACCGCTCGTGCCCAGGTGATGAGCTTTTCCAAGCAGAACTTGATTGATTACACCGCAGCGAATCCCTTCGATCGCTTTCCTGACGGAAGGCCGAAAATTCCCGATGCTTACCTGCAACGAGCTCGCGAGCTGTCTTCGGAGGAAGTATGGTCAACCTTGCAAGAAGAAAAGGGATTCAATAATCAGTACGCCGATGGGTTTATCGTTCTTCAGCCCGGCAAAACCATGGTGGGACGCGTTTTCACGGTGCAGTTTATGCCCCTGCGCGCGGACGTGGAGAGCGTCGCGGAGAAAAAGGCCAAAGAACGCGGACTTCCGGAGCTGACCAATCAGATGGCCATCGATATGCTCCAACCGGGTGATGTGCTCGTAGTGGACCTGTTCGGGAAAAAAGTGGATGGCACCATAGTGGGTGACAATCTGTTCTATTACGTCATGGTCGCTACCCACAAAGCCGGGCTTGTGGTTGATGGGGCCGTTCGAGATCTTGACGGTATCGCCGAAATCGACATGCCCGCGTACTTCAAATCGGTGGATCCCACTCCCATCGACAACGTCATGCTCACCGGAATCAATATCCCGATTCGCATCGGCGGCGTCACGGTGATGCCCGGCGATCTGGCGGTAGGCGATCGCGAAGGCGTGTATTTCATCCCTCCGCAATTCGTCAAAGAAACCCTGGATCGCGCGGATGTGATTCACATTCATGACGAGTGGACCAAGAAAAAGTTCGCGGAAGGCAAGTACAAATCCAGCGAAATCTATTCCAGTCCAACGGATCCGAAACTGAAGCAGGAGTATGAGCAATACCTCAAAAAACGACTGGAAGAACTACACAAGCAGCGCGGAGATCAGCAATAAGGAGAACACCATGGCAGACTCGCCCGTTAAAGAAATCTCGCGCCGGGGATTTTTCAACAAGGTTGGCAAGGGCTTGGCAGTAGCCAGCGCCACCGGAACTATTTTGAAGGAGGCTCTTGGGCAGCAGGGACTGGTTGTCCCTGAGCCGCCGGGGAAGAAGATGGGCTGGGCCATTGTTGGGCTAGGCAGTTTGGCCATTAACCAGATTCTCCCGGCCTTTGCCCTTTGCGAGAAGTCCAAGCCAGTCGCGTTTGTGAGTGGTCATCCGGACAAGGCCAATAAGCTTGCGGCCCGTTACGGCGTCAATCCGAAGAACATCTACAACTACGAGAACTACGACACCATCAAAAACAATCCGGACGTCGACATCATTTACATCGTGTTGCCCAACTGCATGCATGCGGAATACACCATTCGCGGCTTTCAAGCCGGCAAGAATGTGTTAACGGAAAAGCCCATGGCCTGCAATCCCGCCGATTGCCAGAAGATGATCGACGCAGCGCGACAAGCGGACAAGAAACTGATGGTGGCCTACCGCTGCCGCTATGAACCCTACAATCAAGAAGCCATCCGCATGGCCCGTTCCGCCGAACTTGGACCAACCCAAGTGATTGTAGCTGATGCCGGATGGCCCACTTCCGATCCCAACATGTGGCGCCTGAAAAAAGATTTGGCCGGAGGCGGCTCGCTCATGGATATCGGCATCTATGCGTTGAACGCTTCGCGCTATCTAACCGGCGAAGAGCCGACCGAAATTAACGCGTTGATGTACAACAAGCCGGGAGACCCGCGCTTCAAGGAAGTCGAAGAGACCATTAACTTTCAGCTGCGTTTTCCCAGCGGCGTGCTCGCGAATTGCACTTCGAGCTATGGATACGTCTCCACCAGCCGTTATCGCGTGATCGGAACCGAAGGCTGGTTGAACATGGATCCGGCCACCTGGTATTCCGGTTTGCGCATGACCGTGGGCCGCAAGAACGTCATCGAAGAAATCAACCTGCCGGTGAAAGATCACTTTGCGATGGAGATGGACCATATGTCGCAGTGCGTGATGGAAAACAAGGAACCGCTTACCCCCGGCGAGGAAGGGTTACGCGACATCACCTTGATGATGGCCATCTACGAGGCGGCGCGCAGCGGGAAAACCGTAAAGGTTTAGGGCTTCACACTCCATTTGGGATGTGTGCAGCGCATGGAGATCCACCGTGGCAAGGCTCACCCAGGGGGTTTGCTTTTCGCAGCGCCGGTGGCGCTGCGGTGTTTTGTCGTTCCTCTTCGTTTCACTCCTTTTCTCTCCTCGTGGCTGGCCCGCGCCGGCGGAAGTCCATGGCTTGTGGGTGTGGAAAAGCCCCACCGTGCTGGCGGATGCCCACGCCGCGGAAGCCCTGCTGGAATTCTGCACATCGCAAGGAATCAGCGAGGTATACGTCTCCATTTCAGAGCGCAGTGAGCCCGCGGAAGAGGGCCAACTCGTTCACCTCATTTCGTTGCTTCATCGTTCCAATGTCCGGGTAGAAGCGCTTCTCTCCAGTACCGAAGCGGATGAGCCGGGAAAACACCGAGATACGCTGCTACGGCACGTGCAAGAGATCGTGGAGTTCAATCACCGGCATTCGGGCGAACGTTTCGACGGGATCCATCTGGACATTGAGCCGCAGCAGCGGCCAGAAAACAAAGGGCCAGGGAACCTGCGTTTCCTGCCCGGTTTGGCGGATGCTTATCGTGCCGTGGTAGCTCTGGCAAGCCCGGCGGGCATGACCATTAACGCTGACATTCAAAACAAACTACTGAAAGGCGATCTCGCGCAGCGCAAGATGCTGCTCTCGTCCGTTCCTCGCGTCACCCTAATGATGTACGAACTGAGCAGCCCGAATGACGGCGAAAGCGTCCAACAAAAAGAACAGAAGGTTCAAGACTCCAGCAAGAGGTTCCTGGCCATGGCCTACGAAGGACTCAGTGGCCCGAATCTGGCGAGAATGGCCATTGCTCTCCGTACGCCAGACTACAACGAATTGCTTCCCCACATGCTTAAGGCACTGGACGATGCTAATCGCGGCAACCCCCACTACTTCGGGTGGGCCCGCCACTCTTATAACGACTCCCTCAAAGGTACGCCTTAGCGCGGTCTAGCCTTGGAACTATCTGGGGCCGAGCCGGGAATGGTAAATAGGAGTTCCCTCAGGTGTGGTGTGTTTGCACGGCAACACAATCTCACTGAGGAGCGTCCAATATTTCAGCTTCGCAGCTCATGATGGAGCAAGATGATTCCGCCTTATCGAAAACTAAAAGCCGAACTCCCACGCCGCTATTTCGCCGCATTCGCTCTGGTCCTGCTGCTTCTCAGTGGATTTGCTTTAACTGCGCAAGCGCAACAGCCACCACAGTCCCCTCAACCGGCTCCCCCACCGCAGGCTCCGGCGGCTGCACCGCAATCGCAGACTCCGCAACAACAGATTCCCAAGGCTAATTCCAAGATTGCGGTGCAAGTGAAAACGGTAAGCGTGCTGGCCACGGTGCGCGACAAACACGGCAAAATCTTCTCGAATCTCTCCAAAGACGATTTCGTGCTCCAGGAAGACGGCCGCCCGCAGACCATCAATTATTTCGCCCGCGAAAGTGATTTGGCGCTCCGCCTCGGACTGTTGGTCGATACTAGTTTGAGCCAGCGCAAAGTGCTGGACCAGGAACGCAGCGCCAGCTACAGCTTCCTCGATCACCTGTTGCGCCAAGACAAGGATCTGGCGTTCCTCATTCATTTCGACAGAGACGTGGAGCTCCTGCAGGACTTCACGCCTTCCCGTCCCAAATTGCAAGCGGCGTTGCAACAGCTGCAGACTCCGCAACTCGACGATCGGGGAAGTGGCAGCTCAGGCGGCGGAGGGGGATATGGCGGCGGTGGCGGAAGTAACGGCGGACGCGGCGGGCACCAGCATGGCGGCGGTACGCATCTTTATGACGCAATTTACTTGGCTTCCGATGAGTTGATGAGCAAACAACAAGGTCGCAAGGCGCTGATCATCCTTTCCGATGGCGTCGACCGTGGTAGTAAGGAAACGCTGAATGAAGCCATCGAATCCGCACAGCGAGCCGACACGGTAATCTATTCGATTTTGTTTAAGGACGAAGAGGCCAACAGCGGCTATCCCGGCGGCATGATGGGCCCGCGTGGACCTTACGGCGGTGGGCGCCATGGCGGCGGCCGGTTCCCCCAGGAGGAGCGGCCCGACGGAAAGAAAATCCTGGAGCAAATCTCCAAGGCTACCGGAGGGCAACTCTATCAGGTCTCCAAAAAAGAAACCGTGGACAAGATTTACGCCGAGATTGAAGAAGAGCTGCGCAATCAATACAGCATCGGCTACACGCCGGACAAAGACACCGGCCCCGGCTACCACAAGATTCAGCTGACCACCAAAAACAAGGACCTGGTGGTGCAGGCGCGAGACGGCTACTACACAAACCAGTAGCGCCAAACGCTATTTCGTACACTGCCACCTGCGACTAATGCGATTGCGGCAATCCACTCGCAAGCAAAGCCTTGATGCGTTCGATCGCTTGCGGGATGGCATGGCGCACCGGCTCAGACAGACCCTCTTTTAGATCAAACGAAGCTCCGCCGACCGTCAGAAGGTACGCGCGTGAGGGATGGGAACCGTAAAGGTCTTGGGCCAGAGTCAGCAGGGCTTCCGGCGACATCTGGTGTGTGAAACTGCTGACTGAGTTCCCCCCAGTACCCAATTCGCTGCAGGTAATTTCACCAGGTGGCATGCTGGCAGAAGCATCCAGAAAGACCACCAATTCGGCTTGGCTGATGGGCTGGGCCAGTTCCGGCGCCCACTGCTGGTCGGCGTGAACCAGAGTGTCGGCTCCAGACACCCCGTTCACACAACTGGCGATGTGCAGCGCCACTCCATCATCGCCACGCAGAGCATTTCCACATGCGAGCACCAACACACGACTCATGGCCAAGCACCCGCTTTAAATGGTTCAATCGAACCGCAGCGTTCACTTCTTTCGCACCGAAACCACCGACGCGGTGTAACGATCTCCTCGCAGCACCGAAACACTATACTCAATCGCAACTTCTTGCGTGTCGTACGTTTTTTCTTTGATCAGCAGTACCGCGCTGCCCGCCGACGCTTGCAGCAGCCGCGCATCCTCCGGATTTGCAATCGCGGCTCCGATCACTTCCTCGGCCCAGTGCAACTTCCGCTTATAGACTTGCTCGAATACGTGATAAAGAGATTGCCCCTCCAGATTCTGTTTATCGATGTCCGGAAAAATTGCCGCGGGAAGGAAACTCGTCACCACCGCTACGGGCTGCCCTTCCACAAAGCGCAACCGCTTCAGGCAATACACTTCGTCACCGGGCTGCAGGTTCAGCGCCTGCATTACGTCCCCATCCGGCTCCTTGCGCTTCAGGGAAAGCACTCTTGCGGACGGTTCCAGCCCCCGGCGGCGCATCTCTTCGCTGAACCCCCGCAATTGCTGAAAGTTCCAGGGCAATTTCCCGGAACCGATCATCGGTCGTTTGCCTCGGGAAATCACCAGCAAGCCCTCCGAACGGAGTTTCTGAAAAGCTTGCCGCACCGGCATCTTGCTGATGCCCAACATTCGCGCCACTTCGCCTTCGGAATAAAACGTATCGCCTTCCGATAATCTCTTGTCGGTAATTAGCGTGCGGACCTGCGCGACGATCTGCTCGTAATACGGCACGAAGCTCTGTTGATCGAGCAAAAACCGCGGAAAGTCAGCGCGCGGCAGGGCAGGGGATTCCAGGCCTTTTTGCACCGTGTCCATCTTCGTCGGCACGAAACATCTACACATCAAATCATACAATGTGCCCAGGCTCTTGGAAAGTACTCCTTTGCACGGTTCAACCCTGGAACAAGCTAAGTCTATACCATATAAAGGGATGCTGTGTTTTGCACAGACCTGCTCGCTAGTCGCTCTTCCGACTTGACAACAAAACCACATATGATGTTTAGTTGGCTCACAAGGGTTGGCAGCTGTTCTTGCTGCCGTTATCGCCCATAAGGGGTTGACTATGTCTTCAGCACAGCTGCGTAGCCGCCTGTTTTTGCAGTTTGCGATTCGCTTCTTGGTCTGTGTTCTTCTGTTCGGCTCTGCACGAACTTTCGCCCAGATTGAGTCGGGCACGTTTGTTGGCACCGTGCGCGACGCTTCCGGTGGTGTGATTGCCGGAGCTACTATAAGCGTCATCGAAGTCCAAACCAATGTTTTGCACAAAGCTTCGACGAATGAGCAGGGGGAATACAACGTCAATCATCTGAATCCCGGTATCTACAGCATCTCTATCGAGCAGGCCGGGTTCAAAACCGCGACGCAATCCAATATCAAGCTGGACATCAACCAGGTGGTTCGGGTGGATGTGACTCTGGTTCCCGGTGTGGTCTCCGAGCACGTGGAAGTCAGCGCCGCGGAACCGTTAGTGGAATCGCAAACTTCGTCGATCGGCCAAGTCATCGAAGACACGCAAGTCCACGATCTTCCGCTGAACGGCCGGGATTTCGTGCAGCTTGCTTATCTCAGCCCGGGGGTCAACCAAGGCGAAGTAGGCGCCGTGCAACAAGGTGGGATTCCGGAAAACGAACGCGGTAACGGCTCGATCAAAGTGAACGGCTTGATGGCCACCAACAATAATTTCCTGCTGAATGGTTTCGACAACAACGAGCAGCAAATTGGCTTCGAAGTCCTGCAACCGCCCGTGGAAGCCATTGATGAGTTCAAAGTACAGACCAGTAATTTCGGCGCGGATATCGGCAAGGGCGGCGCGGTAGTCAATGTGGTGATCAAGTCTGGCACCAACAATTTCCACGGTACCGCCTTCGAATTTCTCCGCAATTCCTACATGGACGCCAAGAATTTCTTCGACAGTCCCACTTCGCCCATTCCTCCCTTCAAACAAAACCAGTTCGGCGCGACGTTGGGTGGTCCCATCATCAAAAACAAAACCTTCTTCTTCGTTGATTATCAGGGTACGCGCGTCCGGGAGTCCCAGACCTTCATCTCCACCGTTCCAACAGCCGCCGAGCGCGGCGGTGATTTTTCCGATCAGCTGGGTACGGGACCAAACGGGGTCACAGGCCAGATCTATGATCCGTTAACGACCGACCCCTCCACCAACGTGCGCACCGCCTTTCCCGGCAATATTATTCCGCCTTGTGTGGGCGCGACTCGGCGCAGCGCCACCGGAGGGAGTTGCCTCGACCCTGCCGCGCTCAACGTGATTAATCTTTTCCCCTTGCCGAACATTCCTGGAGCCGGATCCGCAAACAATTATCTTTACAATCCCGTCGCCAGCAATGATCAAGACGCCTTCGACATCCGCATCGACCACCAGTGGCGTTCTGAAAGCATTGCCGGCACGTTTAGTTTTGGAAACGTGCAATCGCAGCAGCCCGATCCCTTTCCCGGCCAAGCCGGCGGCGGCTCGTTTTCCGGCAATATCAACAACAAGGCTTATGTGATTGGCATCAGCGATGTTCATTCCTTTTCTTCAACCAAAACGAATGAACTGAAGATCGGGTACACCCGTTATGTGGTGAACGCTATCCCGTTTTTCGAAAACCAGAATGTGGCCACCCAACTTGGCATTCCGGGAATCAACGTTCCCGGTGACCCGTATACCAACGGCCTGCCCAACATCATGATTGCGGGCTATAGCGCCTTGGGAAACCAGGACTGGTTCCCGGAAATTCTGAAAGAGAACAATTACCAGCTGAAAGATTCACTCACCTGGATTCACGGCCGGCATTCGTTCAAGATGGGCGGCGACTTGATTCGCCGGCAACACGGCTTCTTCCAGACTCAGAACCCACGCGGGGATTTCACCTTCGATCAGCAGTTCACCGAAAACCTGAACGACATTGCCGATGATCCCGGCGATGCTTTGGCCAGCTTTCTGATTGGCAATCCCATCTATTCCTATCGCGATGGGCTTCAAGGCGATTTTGGCATGAGCTGGTGGGAAGTGAGCGCCTATTTCATGGACGATTTCCGCCTGTCTTCCAAACTCACCTTGAACCTGGGCTTGCGCTACGACCTGTTCACGCCCATGGTCGAGCAGCACGACCGCATGGCCAATTTCGATTTTGCCACCGGCGAATTCATAGCTCCAGGGCAGCCCGGCGTCAGCGACACCGGCAATGTGCAGACCAACTACAAGAATTTCGCGCCCCGCATCGGCTTTGCGTATACGCCGTTCAACGACGCGAAGACCGTTGTGCGCGGCGGCTATGGCATTTTTTATAGCTTACAAGCGGACCAGAGCGACGCGGAACTCGCCTACAACCCCACCGGCTTTTTCAGCAGTCAGACTGTGCAGTTCAACGCCAATTCCATTCCCGCTTTGCAGCTCTCTACCGGCTTCGCCACTCCCTCCGATCCCTCAGGTTCTTTGCCACCCTCAAGTCTGTCTAACCCAAGCGGCCGCGCCAGCGCCATTCCTTTTCAAAACCCGACCCCTTCGATCCAGGAGTGGAACCTCAACGTCGAACGGCAGCTCTTTAAGGATGCGGTTCTGCAAGTCGCGTATGTTGGAGTACACGGCGTGCATCTAACCTATCTGCGCAATTTGAATCAGGCGTTGCAGCCACTCGACTCCAATTTCGAGGTGTGCCCGGTTGCCACGGATCCTTACTGTGCGGACGGACTGCCTTCCAATTATGGGCGGCCTTATTACAACACCGTTCCGCAAATCGCCGCGATTCGTACGGCCAACAACGACGCCAGCATGACTTCCAATGCCTTGCAGATGCGTTTCGAGAAACGGTTTTCCACGGGATGGTCCCTGCTTGCCAGCTACACTTACCAGCACAGTCTCGGCGTGGCCGATGAAGACGAAGTCGTCGGGCCCGAGCCGCAGAACACCTACGACATGAAGGCCGAACGCGGCGACGTGCCTCCGGATTTTCGGCATTCGTTCACCGCAGCATGGACCTACCAACTGCCTTTTGGACCCGGAAAGCGCTATTTCACTTCAACGGGACCAGCGCGTTGGCTCAGCTCCGGCTGGCAGCTCAACGGCATTATCTCCATGTACTCTGGCCAAGCCTTCACCCCGCTTCTCTCGTACGACGACACAAATACCGGCTCGGGCGGAGCGCGTCCGAATATTTATGGCCAGCCCTATAACTTCAGCAATGCTGTGAATGCGGGATGCCCCTCAAACTCGCAGACCTTACAATGCTGGTACAATCCTGCCGCCTTTGGCCAAATCAATCCGAACACTTTCCTGTATCCCGCGCTCGCTCCAGGGCAGACGTTCGCCCGCGAGTATGGCGACGCGGGTACGGGCATTCTTCGCGGTCCGGCGCAGTACAACGTCGACTTTTCCATCTTCAAGAGTTTCCAATTCAAGGAAGCGCTCAACATGGAACTCCGCGGTGAGGTTTTCAATCTGTTCAATACCCCCCAATTCGCGCCGCCCAATGCCACCGTGGATATTCCTGGACTTTCCGGTTCCATCAGCAGCACAGTACATTCTTCGCGGCAACTGCAGCTCGCGGTACGTTTTGTGTTTTGAGAGAGTCTGGCTTAATCGCTCCTCACAAGAGGCTCAATGAAGAACCATAAGAACAGTTGGCTCAAGGGAGTCGTGCTTGGGTGTGCTCTGCTGGTTGCTTTGCCGCTTGGTGTAGCGCAAGAGACCAAGCCACAGGAAGCTTCAAAGCTTCCTCCTGTCCATCTTGACGGCACCTACTTCACCGCGAATGGCAAAAGGTTCGTGCCCGTCGGCGCGCATTGGGTTCCTGCCAAAGCCGCAATGCAATGGAACGTCGAGTGGGATCCTAAAGACATCGAGGCCGATTTTGCCAAGATGCACGAACTTGGCTACACGATCACGCGTTTCGACGTGATGTGGCCGTGGTTCGAGCCCCGCCCCGGCGACTACAATCCTGTTGCATTCCAGCAACTCGACTATCTCATCTCTCTCGCGCACAAATACAAAATCTATCTGCACCCCAGTTTGTTCATCGGCGGGGAAGTGGGAGAGGCGTATTGGGACGTTCCCTGGCGCATGGGCCGTCATCCGCACGCGGACCCGGACATGTTGCGCCTAGAAACCAATTTTGCCGCCGAGTTCGGCCGCCGCTACGGCAACGAGAGTGCCATTATCGGTTGGGACCTGACGGATGAACCGCCGTTCTGGATCGTGCCGTATCCGCAGACCACCGACTCCATGGCTATCAACTGGACGCGCCTGATCGTGGATGGCCTTCGCGAACACGATAAGCTTCATCCCGTCGTCGTCGGCACCAGCGGCGAAGAGATTGGCCACGGACCATTTCGCGCCGACAATATCGCCAAATTCGTGGACTTCTTTAGCGTCCATCCCTTCACCTTGTACTCCCCCGATCTTTTCCCGGATGCTCTACTCTCCGTGCGGGGAACCTACGGCGCCGCATTTGAAATTGCGCTCTCGCAAGGAGCTGGCCGGCCCGTGATGATCCACGAGATGGGTGCGTCTACCGCGCAGTTCTCTCCCGAGCGCGTGGCCGCCTATGGCCGCGCGCAAATCTATTCTGGATTCGGGGCCGGCAGTATCGGTGTGGACCTCTGGTGCTACACCGATGCGTCTCCGGAACAGTTTCACAAGGCCCCCTATTTGCGTACGCCTCAGGAAACCGGATGGGGCATGACCACTTGGGACCGTCAGGACAAACCGCTTGCCCGCGAATTCAAGAAATTTTCCCGTGTGGTTTCGCAGCTCGATCTGACCGGTCTGGCGCCAGCCCCTGCGGAGATTGGTATTGTCATCCCGGATGAGTGGGCCAAAGTACATGGTGATTTTTCGCATCTGGGGCTGACCGGCCCTGCCGTCACGCCGTATGTGTCAACCGCCGATGGCGACGCCATTCCTGGTCGCCCGGAACCGGATGCCAGCGCTGCGAACCAATGGCTCATGTCCTCCGCTCTCACTTCTTTTATCCTGGCGCGCCAAGTGGGCCTCAAGGCGGATTTTCCACGCGAATACAACGATTGGCAGTCGCGGCCGATCCTGTTCATGCCCTCGCCAATCACCAGCACTTCCGATCCATTCCTGGTGCATGTGCACTCGGATTTTTACGAGAAGGCCAAGAACTACGTGGAGAAGGGCGGTTTCTTGTACGCGTCGCTCGCCGCGGACGGTGCCATTCCCGAGATGGATTCGCTATTCGGCGCGCGCATTGTCGACCGCATAATTTCTTCCGAAGTCACCATAAAGATCACCGAGCCGTTTGGCAGTTTGAAGCCCGGCGACATGTTCCATTACAGCATCTCGGCACAAAACATGCAGTCGTGGGGCGTGCTCCTTCAGGTGTCTACGGGCAAAGTCATTGCCGTCGACCAGGATGGTCACCCGGCACTGGTCATCAACTCTCTCGGCTCGGGCAAAACGCTCGTGAGCGCGTATCCGATCGAACACTACCTTGCCAGTGTGCCGGGGGCGTTCGATCAGCCGGAAAATACCAAGAAACTCTACGAAGCCTTCCGCGATTGGGTTGGTGTCAAACCGGCTTTCCGTTCCGATCGCTCCGAGGTCGAAGTGTCCACCCTCAAGGGCGACCATCGCGGCTATCTCGTGGTCGTGAATCACAGCAATCAGCCGCAAGACCCAGTGATACTTGCTACGTCTCCTGTGGGCTCCTACTCTTCCATCACTCCGGATGGTCCCACGCCGCTGGCGCTCCACGGATCGAATACGCAACTTCATCTTGATCCCTACGAAGCGGCGATCCTCGAGTGGAAACAATGATCCATCTGCTTGTGATTCCCTGGAGAAAATCATGATCGGTGCGGTGGATATTGGTGGCACAAAAATCGCCGTGGGCATTGTCGACGCCGACGGGCGCGTGCTGACCCGCGCACAAATCGCAACAAACGCGGAGGCCGGTTACCGCCACGCCATCGAAGCTGTGATCCGGATGCTCCGCGACGTGGAGCAGCAAACCGCCGCGCAAATCACCGGGATTGGTATCGGTTCTACAGGTCCGGTCTATCCGCTTACGGGCGCGATTGGCGACGTCAATTTCTTTCCCAACTGGAATGGCGAAAATCCTGTTCAGGATCTTCAGCGCGCTTTCCGCGTCGACGTTGCCATTGAAAATGATGCAGACGCGGCCGCCCTCGGCGAAGCCGGCTGGGGCGCAGGTCGCAACAAATCGCGCTTGATTTATGTCACCGTGGGCACCGGCATTGGCGTGGGCCTGATCTTCGATGGCAAGGTTTATCGCGGCGTCGACTATTCGCACCCCGAAATCGGCCACCACCTGATTGATCCTTCGGGTCCTTCCTGCTATTGCGGTTTTCAAGGTTGCTGGGAATCACTGGCTACCGGCCCGGCCATGGAAACCTGGATGACCGCGAATGTTCCCGCCGATTACCCGCATGGCTCGAACCTAAACGCCAAACGGATTTGCGAACTGGCGCGGGCTGGGGACACCCTCGCGCGGAAAGCAGTCGAGCGTGAAGCGCGTTACCTCAGTTTGGGCCTGGCGAATCTCGTCACCCTGTACGTCCCGGATTCTATCGTTCTCGGCGGCAGCGTGATGAACAGCGCCGATCTCTTCCTCGACACCATTCACAAAACCATCGCCGCCAGTTGCCATTTTGTTCCCTACGAACGCGCGGAAATCGCCCTGGCTTCGCTCGGA
>DATKPS010000186.1:0-10638 GCA_035524015.1 Candidatus Sulfotelmatobacter sp. | reverse complement strand
CGAAGCGCATGTCGCAGGCCAGCACGAACTCGTTGCCGATGCCGCGCGTGCGGCCGCGAATCTTGGCGATGCTCACGATTGGCATGGACGAGAGGCGCAAGACAATGTCGCGCCAAAGGCCCAGCACCTCTGGCTGTTCCGCTGCCTTGGCTACATCGAGATGGGCGATGAAGAAATCGGGATTCGCCGACTGGAATACGACAACCTTCACGGACGGGTCCGCCTGAAGTTCGGTCAACAGCGTTCCCAATTCGGCGATCGTTGAGGGAACAAAGATGTTGATCGGCGGGTTGTTGAACGTGATCGTCCAGCGGCCCGGATGGGCGCGGTCGATGTTGAACTGCGGAGTGTCAGTTTTGCCTGGCTGTGCTGCGCTGCTTTGCGTCATAGTGTCCTCCTTTGACTAGCGGCGAATCAGGCGTAGCTCAGGGCGGCTCACAATCGGATACGGCGAGCGGCGAATGGGCCACCACGGACCTGGTGGGAATCGTCTTTGCCTCGCTCGAAGAGCGGGATCCGTCCGAAGAGGCAAAGACACTAGCACAAATGGTTGAATCCGCACATTAAATCCTGCTAAGCGCGCATCCGCGCCCTTGGAGCCGAGGGGCAGGGTAGCTGGGTTAGGGGCGGGTTGCTGATTTGCCGCCTTTTTCGGGGAGTTCGCTGACAACTTTACCGTCTGCAGCAAGCAGTTGAAGCTCCGGAGTTCCGTCAGGCGCGACTTGCAAGACGATGCGATCTCGCCCCTCCGTGTCTTTCAGCCTCAGAACGGAAGAACCATCGCGAGCGCGGCCCAACACAACGCGCGTGTTGTCGCCTGGATGGGAAGCTTTGAACTTTTTCCACTCAGCTTGGCGCTGTTCTTCCGGCAGTTTCGAGATGCGATCGTATGCCTGGATGACTTCCAGAATGGAATACTCGCCCCGGTCGCCCATCGTCAGCAGCGAATATTTTCGATCTCCATCACGACCAGCATCGACGGTGAAAATCTGGTCCTGCATATACTGATCGAAGCTCAAGTGCGCATAACTGCCGGTCATCTGGCCCCCGTCATTCGTAGAAAGGCCATAAATCAGGCCGCCGTCTTCTGTACCTTCGTCATCGAAAAAGTACAGTCCCGCGGCTTGCCTGTCTGGATGAGGGTATTCTTTCTTCTTGATGTACACTCCCGGCGCGCTGGTTTTGTTCGTCAAAACCATGCGGGTCGTACCATCTGGTTCGACTACATTGATGCGATGCACCGTAATTTCGTCAAACGTGGTCTGTGATCCTCTTGTAGCGAAACCGGAAATAGTGGTGATCACAAATAGAATCGTTACAAGCCCCGAGTAAACGGCGAGGAAGCGGGGGCTCGATAGAAACTGAATCATGACACTGCCCTCCTGAGGCAAAATCACACTGGTGATCGAACGACTTCTATTGCTTTGTCGAACTGAGTGTCAAGACCGCGAGCGCGAGACTCAGGAGTGCTCCCGACAGTCAGGTCGGGCTCCCCAGCATCTGCTGTCCAGGATGGTAGCATGTGCTTTCGCCGGAGGCGCTCGTTTACGTTGAAATCGGAAAGCAGAGAAACAAGAATGTCGATGCAGTTCCCTGCCTGCCAGACCTACTGCGTCGGAAGTTGCTTCCAGTCAGTGACCACCACAGGTCGTCCTGCCTTAACGACCGTGACGTACACCGAGTTCAAGCCTTTGTGATTTGTACGACTGAAACTCAATTGCAGATTCGGTCCTAAACCAATGTCCTTGCGTTGAATATTCTCCAATGCGGAAACCAGTTTCTCTCGCGTAAGATCGTGCCCCGCGTTGCGAAGGCCATCTACCAAGACCATGGCATCGACGAAGCCTTCCAGACTCACAAAGGTTGGTTGCGTATTGCCCATGTACTGCTCTAACGCCTGCCGGTAGAGTTGCACTGTCGGCAGGTCCATGCGGTCATACGGGGGCATCACCTGTGTGATGATGAGGCCCTCGGTGTCCTGCGCGCCGATATTTAACAGTCCCTCGGTACCGACAAACGAGACGGTTAGGAAACGCGGGTGCCATCCGGCTGCATGTGCTTGTTTCAGGATTGCGTTAATCGGGGCGTAGGGGCCCACGAGGACCACCGCTTCAGGATTGGCTGCTCGGACCTGCGTAATACCGTGCTGCACGGCAAGGGTATTGCGTTCAAAGGTACCCAGCGCCACGGGCGCGGAGTGATGTCGTGCCAAAGCCTGCTTGACGCCTTCCAGCACGGTTGTTCCAAACGGGTCGTTTTGATATAGGACGGCGATTTTGCGTACCCCGAGTTGCTCCCACAGGTTATCGACTTGTTCACGCGTCTCGTCGAAATAGGAAGCGCGAATGTTGAAAATGGACCGGTGAACTGGGTCGATAAGCGCTTCCGCGCCGGTGAATAATCCGACAATCGGCGTATGGCTAGTTTCCGCTAGTGGGATGTATTTCAAACCAGTTGGAGTTCCTACGAAAAAAGCGGCTGCAAACACGTCGGCCTTTTGAAGGCTCTCCCAACAGGGCTCAGCCTTATCGGCCTCATAACCGTCATCCTTGGTCACCAGTTCCAACTTTCGTCCGTTAACCCCGCCCTGTGCGTTTACCATGCTGAAGTACGCTTTCGCGCCAATGACCATTTGCATCCCCAAAAAGGACGCCGGTCCGGTGAGAGCATTACACGAACCAATCTTGATCCTATCCGGCGTGACGCCTGGAACGTCCTTCTGGCCCTCGACCGAGGGAAGAAACAGGAAAGCCACCATGATTATGGCCAGTCCTGACTTTTGGGCAAAACACAAGAACGTATATCCGATTCGATTGTCCAAGGGCGACTCCAAACTTGGTGAAATTGCTCCTGGATGAAGCTGAGCGATTTAGATAGGGTATTTCACTGCCACGGAGTCTGTGGCACCTCGATAGGAGGATATGCTCAAAACCGTATTGCAGCTTAAGCACTCACTGACCTTCTGGCCAGACAAGCCTGCCTGCGTTTACAGTTGCTCGAACACATCAACCCGGGCGCGGTGGCTGTTCAAATTGGCGATTACATTGTGAGCACGGCGCGGAACCGAGCCTTGCCCTCCGCAACGCGCTCGTAAGCCTTGGCAGCTTCAGCCAACGGATAGGTCTCAAGGATTGATTTGACTTTTCCCTGGGCTACATAATCCAGGGCATCGTAGAGATATTCGGGGCCATTTTGCTGGCTGCCGATTATCTTGATGCGCTTGAAGAGCAACTCGATCAGCGAGAGCGAAAGCGGTTCCGCATCAGCGCCCATAACGATGAACCTGCCGTCGGGGCGCAGACCTTGAATACTGTCCACCATAGATTTGGTCGAGTTGGAGGTACTGAGGATGATGTCGGCCCCGCCCGCTGCGGTAAGGCTCTTTCCGTCGCGGACAACTTCATCCGCGCCGAGGTCGCGAATCATCTTGTCTTTATCGGGGGAGTGCGAAATCGCGATGGTCTCGAAGCCCGCAGCCTTCGCGTATTGCACCGCCAGGTGCCCCAGCCCACCGATTCCAAGTACGGCCACGCGCTCGTGCGGCTGCGGATCGGCCCAGCGAAGTCCACTATAAACGGTATACCCGGCGCAAAAGATCGGTGCGGCTTGCTCGTAGGAAACCTTGTCGGGAATCAGGTAGGTAGCGTCGGCATTCATCGGCATGTACTCGGCGTGACCGCCTTGCGCATCGCCCGCCGTGCCCTTCAGATAGGGACAGAACATCCTGCGGCCGCGCTGGCACCATTCGCAACGTCCGCAGGTGGACTGAATCCATGCCGAGCCGACGCGGTCGCCGACCTTGCGAGTGGTCACATCAGGAGCTACAGCAACGACCTCGCCGACCGGCTCGTGGCCAAGGATTCGAGGAAATTGTCCGGGAAGGAGTCCAAGCGTTTGGTGCACATCGGTGTAGCAGATTCCGCTTGCGTGCATCTTCACCAGCACTTGACCAGGGCCGGGTTGAGGCTGAGGAACATCTTTGATCTGCCAGGAACTGCGCACGGCGGGTACGACTGCAGCTTTCATACGCTTCCTCCTAAGGCGATTCGATGCGATTGCCTTCGTGCCCGGTGCATGATTTGCATGCACGAATTTGCCCATCCTGAAGCAAGAGATTTGTGGTTTATGGTCTGCAGGCGAATGGTCGGCAACTCAGAAGGCATGGTAGAAGTGGTGCCAGGTCCCGGGAACGGTCTGCATGAACTTGCCTGGCGCGGCCAAACACTTTGGAAACTCTCGCATTTCGCGATGACGAAGAATCTCTTTGTACACGGATTCTAAGCGAACCGGCCGTGACGTCTGATTCAACCGGATAAGCGTCCATGTGGGTACGAAATGAAAGAACTGTCGAAGCGTTCTAAGTACTTTTGACAGCTTGACGCGGTGCAAACACTGACGTAATCATGTCGCACACTCCGCTCTCCGCCGACCCAGAACTCACCGCAGGAGGCACATGATGCCAGCAAGAAACCCTAAAGAAGTTTTTTTAATGCTGCTTAGCAATGTCCGAAACAGGACCGAGCGCCAGTCGGAAATATATCAAGAGATAGGCAAGCACGCTGACGACCCGCAGATCAAGGAGGCGATAGACGGACGGGAATTCGTATCGAAGCAGATTCTCGCAAAACTCGACGAATGCTTCCGGATTCTCGGCGAGAAGCCGGGAACATCCACGGGAAAGCTACAAGAAACTTTCCTCGAGGATTTCCGGAAGGAAGTGGCGGAAATTCAATCCCCGGTCGCGAAGCGCCTCTATGTACTGGCAAAGCTGAACCACCTCGCACACCTTCGAATGGCCGAGTACGAAGTCCTCGTTGCCGCGGCTGACTTGGCCGGCCATCATGGTGTCGGCGTGCTTTTGGAAACCTGCCTGGCAGATAAACTCGCGTTCGCCGAGCGCAATCGGCGCTTGATCCGACGGATGGTTGAGGGAAGAATCGCAGAACGGGCTGCAGGCGCTGCGGCGTCGTAAGTTTTGCGGAGAACGGTGAATGAGGAGGGGAGGGGCGGAGTTACTTTCGGGGCTCCGCCCCAGATTCGAATGGCTCGACACCCGAGCTACTACTCGGATCGTCGGGACGACGCTTATGGCGTAGAGAGCGAGCAAATCCTTGGCGCACCGCAATGGGCCAACTCCGATCGCTACGACATCAAGGCTAAGTTCACCGAATCGGAAGCGAATAAAGTAAAAAAGCTCGAGGAGGACAGCAGTACGCGCGAATATAATCGTGCGCTTCAGCAGCTTATAGCTGAGCGCTTCAACCTGGTACTCCACCAGGAAACCAAGCTGCTTCCCGCGTACGTTTTGCGTGTCACTTCAAACGGCCCCAAGCTTCATCCCGCGACGCCCGGGTGACACCTATCCCACAGGCTTGAAAGACATGTATGGGAAGGGACACGCCGGCCTCATCGAGTTCGATTTCCATAACGGCAAACTCGTTTTCCAGGGCGTTCCCATCTCCAAATTAGTCAAGCTCCTGGCTACGGCGGCGCCACAGCACCTGGACCGGATCGTTGTCGACGACACCGGCCTAACAGGTAAATACGACTTCACGGTCGATTGGACCCCCACTGCTACCGAAGGCACGCCGGATCCCTCTCTTGTAAAGGCCCTGGAGGACCAGCTTGGGCTGACGTTGGAAGCGAAAGATGCAGTCATTCCGGTGGTTGTTGTGGACCACGCAGACCAGCCTGCATCAGACTAAGGCCGATCACTGTTACCCACGGCTGGGACTTCGAGCAAGAGTTCGCGAAGGAAGAGCTGCTGGAAGACGTTCCCGCGCAGCATGTCGAGGAGTTCGCGGTTGGTGTGGCGGCCGCGTAGTTTTAGCCGTTCGCCCACTACCCGCAACCCGGTCGGATCGGGGGCGGACAACGGCTGGCCGTAGGCGAATAGGGGGTAGCGCTGCTTCAGCGAGTCGAGCGTGGCGCTCTTGTCGTCGCTGTAACAAGCAACGTCCGCGCCGGGCAGGAGGAAGCGATAACCTTCGTCGACCGCCCGGAAGTTGCACGGGACCCACACTTGTTTTCCCGCCACATCGTGCTGCGCTGCGGCACTGAATTGACCGAGCGGGCCATCCAGAGGACGAAGCGCCAAGGCCAGGCACAGACAGAGAAGAAGAGCCACGGCAGGTACGGCAGGCCGGGTGAAGTCTCGACCGATTAGCCCGCAGACAACGGCCAGGATGGTGATGCTGACCACCAGCCAGTAGCTCCAGCGGAACAAGGGCGCATGGCCGAGACTGAACTGAAGGCGCAAGCAAAGATAAACCAGCACCGCGAGAGCACCAGCGGCGGCGAGTAGCGAGATCACAAACGATTTTCGGCTGATGCGATTCCAATGGAGAGCGCCCAAGACCGCCATCCCAGGCATGGTCGGCAACAAATAGCGGGCGGACCGCATGCTCGGCAGGCTAAAGATCAAAAACAACGACGCCGCCCAAATCCACAGAAATTTCTCTTCCGCGCTCCAATTGCGCCGCTCTTTCGTACGCATCCAGACCAGCGCGCATACCGGAAAAATCAGCAGGCCTGCATTCACGAAAAACCCAGCAGCGAGAGCCCAGATGCTCGAACCACCGCGCAGCAGATAGTGCAGATAACTGGAGCTGCCCACATCGAAACGCCCTACGTTTTCCCTCAGGACGAACTCCTGAAAAACCTCGGCGGGCTTCGGGTCTAGCAGAAACCAGCCGCAGAACAAGGCCAGCGCAACCGCCGGGATGATCGCGATCTTCCCTACGTCTTTCTTCAAAAACGGTCCGAGATGATAGCTGCGACGATCGAGGCACCACCAGGACAACGCCAGACCGACCGGGAGCACCAGAACAAACGATTTGTACAAACACGCAAAGCCCAACGCGGTGCCCATCACCACTGGCACCAGAACCGCCGATTCCGTAGCCTGCAGCTGCCAGAAAAGAAAAATGAAGACGGGCAGGAAGGTCCAGAACATCAGTGGCGCTTCGGTTAGAAACGGCCGGCCGTACCGGAAGACGTTGAAAAACGACAGATACACCACAGCCGCAAGCACTCCCACGTGCCATTGACCCGACCATTTTCTTGCCAGCAGAAACGCCATGAGCGAGGTGAGCAATGTGTAGAGAACGCTCGGATAGCGCAGGCGAAACAGGTTCCAACTTCGGCCCCAGTCCGTCGAAGCAATGCCCTGCCAGAACAGCAGCGGAGGCTTGGTGTTGCGCATATCGGCCTGCTGCGAGACCAGCGGCAACAAATGGCCGCTAGCGGCGGTCAGCCGGGTAATGTGCATGTATTCGAATTCGTCGCCGTTTTTGGGAATGTACTGACTGTCGAGCGCATAGCAATACGTAGCTACGGCAAGCAGCAGGCAAATGCTGTACCACACCTGCGAAGCGCTCGCTTTTCGAGAATGGCCCTGGTGGGATTCATTTGGGACAGCGGTGAGGAATTCGGTCGCGATTTTTGGATTCTCCCGGTCGCGCATGGAATGCTAAGACTTATTTAGATGATATCTTGGGCGGCGCAAGAGGGGAACTGCCAGTCTCGGGTCTACCATCAGCGCATCGGTGTGCTGCGCGCAAGAATCGGCGTGGCGAGGAGTTCGTTGGCCTTCTGCAGCACACTTTCCACGCTGATTTGCTTCAAGCACTGATTGTCGCCGTCACAGGGCGAATTGCGATGATTGTAGGCGGTCAGGCACGGAGAGCAGGAAAACTTGAGGTACATCGGGTGGATGTTGGGAGCAAGCGGCGCATAGAGCGCCGGGGTCTCCGGACCAAACAACAAAATTGTCGGGAGCGCGGTGATCGAGGCAAATTGTCCCGGCGCGCCATCATTGGCGACGAGCAACGACGCGCGATAAAACAACGCCAGCAGATGCCGCATGGAGTCCGTGTAGCCAGATAAATTGACACAGCGAGGGTCGGCGCAGTGCGCCACGATCGATTCGCCGAGTGGCGCGTCCGATGGCAGTCCAATGACGCCGACGGCGTACCCCTGATCTAACAAACTCGCGGAAAGCTTCTGAAAATGCGGCAACGGCCACGCGCGGATTGGGAGAATTCCGCCGCTGGCATAGAGCAGCACGATGGGCCGGTCTCGAATTGCGGGGAAGTCTTGATATAGCTGTGCCATTCGCTTTTCTATTTCTGCCTCGCTCAGGACTGGTGGCCGCGCGAACTCCGTGGGGGTAGTCGTGGCCTGCTTGGCGCAGGGCACAGAATTCGATTCGATGGCGTCGGCCAGTGTGAGGAATTGATGCGAAATATGACGATAGGGATTGTAGAGAACTGGTCGCGTGACTAAGGAGCCGCGGTAGAGGCCCTCTTGGGTGAAACGGTGAAAACCAACGCGCACGGGCGCGCCCGACAAAAACGAGAAAATGCTGCTCAAGCGCGCAAACAACTCGCAATCGATGGCCACGTCCGCCCGGAGCGAACGCAACGCTCGCAGCATTCGGAAAGCATCCCCGCAAAGACGCCAAAAGGAACGATCGTCGAGGGCGATGACGTTTTGGGTTGGAACCAAATCGAGTAGTTCGACTGTCTCGCGATTCCGAGCAAACAGTAACAGGTGCAAAGACGCGTCCGGGTATTGTTGCTTCAGACGCGCAAACAGGGGAGACGCCAGCACCTGCGATCCCATCTCCGAAAGAAGAATGACCAGGATCTTTCGCGGACGGGAGGCCGATGGGCGGCCGGTGACCCGCGCAAACGCGGACAAGACCGCACAAATGGGCGGACCGAAATACCGGTCAACGAATCGATATAGGCGAATATTCATTTAAGCAGACGTCGAACCTGCCGCCTTCCAACACGAGCATCTGGATGCTTATTCTGATGACGATACCTGGCATTTGCTGCGGTAACAACTCCCCGTTAATCCATTATCGCGTACCAGCCTGCGGTGACGCGAACACGAATGCGGCGATTACTTCGGAGCCGACGGCTTTGCCCTTATAACTGGCCGGCGCGAAGGACCAGGTCTTGACGGCAGCAACGGAAGGCTCGGTCAACACGCCCTTACCGTGAAGGACCTGCACTTTGCTGACTTGCCCGCTGGCGCTGATGTGCACCTGTAAGACCACGGTGCCGGACGCAACCGTGTTGGGGGGATAGCTCGCGTAATTAGCGTTTTGCCAAGCCGCCGGCTGATAGTCCCCGCTGGCAGTGCTAGCCGGCGGTTGGAGAGATTGGCCGGGCAAACCGACACCGCTCGGGTTGAAAGGATTAAACGCCACGTCAATCGGCACGATACCCGAGACTGCTTGTCCGTTGCGCATGGCTGGGGTGAACTGCCAAGAGGTGAGCGCGGTCCTCACCGCGTTGGTCAATGGCGGCACATCATGTACCACGTTGGCCTGTTGCACGGAACCATCCGAGCCAACGTTCACGTTCATCGACACAAATCCCGGCTGCTGCGCATTGATTGGGTAAGCAATATCACCTGCTTGTGCCAGCTTGGGCGCGTGATACTTTGGCGCGGGCGTTTGTCCGCGGACCCATACGCCTGCCATCAAGCAAGCCAGGGCCAAAACTAAGCTCGCCTTCCCGATTCGTTCCATGTCTGCCTCCTTGGCCTGTTGCGCCACGTTGTCACCCCGGATTCAGCCGCTACTTCCTTGTGCCCTTGTGCCGCACCAGGGCAGTTTAGCGCCTGACGAGGTGAGTTCTGTTATACACTCTGTCATCATTCTCCCGGTGTTGCGAGGTTCCATTTGCTACCCACCGGCTGGTTTCCCCGCCTAGCGGTCGTGGTCGCCGCAGTGATAGCGGCGCTGCTGGCCTTGGACCTTGAGTTTGTACGATCCTCCGTCTCCCGTTTACTGGCTGCCAATTCGCTCGACCTCGTCATCGTCTTGCTGGCCGCCATTTGCGCCTTTTGCGCCGCCAAGGGTTCCCGCGGGTATGCCCGACAGATTTGGTTGCTGTTGGCGATCGCGCTCACGCTGAACACCATCGCGCAAGCGATCACCACTTACTATCAGAGTTTTATGCCGGAGTCGGCGCAATCGCCGTGGCCTTCGGACGTTCTGTTCTTCGTCTGGTCCGCTCCGGTTTTCATGATTCTGCTGCCGCGCTCGGAGGACGACCCTTCGGGCATCGACTCGCTCCGAATTCTGGACTTCCTGCAGGTAGCGATCGTGGCGGTGACCATCTACGTCTATTTTTTCTATTCGCCGGCGCGCTGGAAAAACAACCCGCTCTCGCTACTACGGGAAATTCTTCTGCTGTACATCGCGCGCGACGCCATTTTGTCGTTAGCCTTCTTCTTTCGATCCCGTGCTTCGCTGCCCTCCTGGTTGCGGCGGTTTTCCGTGGCGCTGGCTATCGCGTTTCTAACGGCCGTCCTGGCTCACGCGGATTATTTCTTTACCCGCAAAGCGGTGGGCAGCGCCGCAAGCTGGGCCGATCTGATCTGGATACTGCCCTATCTTGCGGTCATTCTTTTGGCGGCATTCTGGCAGCCTCCCCGAGCAATGGATCTGGCCCCGAGTACTTCACCGTTTGGCACCATGGTGGCCACGCAGATCCTGCCGATTGCCACTCCGCTCATCGTGATTTTTATGGGCCGCGCCATCGCCAAAGAACAACTGCTGTTTGCGTGGCTGGCGATCACCGCGTCGGTGCTTTGTTCCTCGATTCGCCTGATTTTGAC
>DATKPS010000185.1:0-7015 GCA_035524015.1 Candidatus Sulfotelmatobacter sp. | reverse complement strand
GCGGAGTTCCAAGCCAAAGCGGAAGCGCCCATAGGATTACATCTGGAACACCGGAGCAGGCCCAACCCCCCGGAGCGTATAGATGGCGAATATCCTGGTCACCGATGACGATGCCACAACCCGGCAAATGTTGCAGGGCATACTGAAAAAGGCCGGCCATACTGTAGCCATAGCGCCCGATGGTGTTGCGGCGCTACGCGCAGTGCAAACGAAAAAATTTGATCTCGTGCTCCTGGATATCTGGATGCCGAAGATGACCGGTCTAGGTTTCCTCGGTCATCTGCACGGGGAAAAGTACATCCCCAAAATTGTGGTCATGACGTCCGATAAAACCTCCGACACGCTGCTTGCCGCGCTGCGTGGCCGGGTTTATCAGTACCTGAAGAAACCTTTGGACGCCACGACGGTGCTGACGAGCGTGGAGAACGCACTTTCCACCAGCCCGGAAGTACCTGCGATCGAAGTGCTCTCCGCCAATTCGCAATGGGTGGAACTGATGGTTCCTTGCGAGCGTTCGGTGGTCAGCCGGGTGCAGAGCTTTCTGATGCACATGGATACCGACCTGCCCCAGGATGTTCTGGAAAAAGTGGGCTATGCGTTTCGGGAACTGTTGAACAACGCGATCGAATGGGGCGGCCACCTCGACCCCAATTTGAAGGTGCGTATCTCGTATATCAAGACCAAGCGCATGCTGATGTATCGCCTCGATGATCCAGGCCCCGGATTTAAGCTCGAGGAATTGAAACATGCTGCCATCAACAATCCCCAGGACAATCCCATGGCCCACATGCAGGAACGCGAAGCACTGGGCCTTCGTCCGGGTGGTTTGGGACTAATGCTCACACAGCAACTGGTCGACGAACTCGTTTACAACGAGGCACGCAACGAAGTAGTGCTCATCAAATATCTGTGAAGGCGCCGCTGACACGACCTTCCGTGTCTACAGGAACTACTGGCTTCGTCTCTCTACACGCTCGGTGTAGAGTTTTCGATAGGGTCAAACACCAGTTATGAACACTCGAAAAAACTGGGGCAATCGCCCCTGGGAGGTGCGCTTCACTCCTACGCGCAAAGAGCTTCCACCAACGGTGGATTTTGCCGTCGTCGGCGGAGGTTTCACAGGGCTCGCGGCTGCGGCTTGGTCAAAGACTCTAGCGCCACAGAAAAGTATTGTGCTGTTCGAAGCGGAACGCCTTGGGGCCGGGTCCAGCGGTCATACCGGCGGGGTGGTCCTGGCGGAATCCGCCGTCGGCGACCTGCCGGGGCTAGGTGATGTTCTGGGCGGTTACCAATCCATCCTCAAGGAGTTGGAAGTCGAAGGCGATGTGGTGTTGCCCGGAGTCTACGAACTCGGTCGCAGCAATGCGATGAAAAATTCGCCGATCCGTTGGAGGGATTCTGGCGACCTTTGCGCGGTAAAAGAAGTGCCCGGCGGCAGCGTGGATCCCGGAAAGACTGTCGCCGGTTTGGGCCGCGCCGCGGAACGTGCGGGAGTCTTAGTTTTCGAAGATGCCCCGGTCAGCGATATCAAATTTTCTGAGGCAATCACGGTGGTCTCCGCCGTTGGCACAACACAATGCAACAAAGTGCTGTTTGCTACCAATGCTTTCGCTCTTGATCTGAATGGCATGAAAGATTGCGCTCAGCCTGCTTTCACAACCGCGGTGATGACGGAAGCGCTTCCCGAAGATATCCTCGCCAGGATTGGCCTGGGCGAGCGTAAGCCTTTTTATACCGTCGATCTCCCGTATCTCTGGGGGCGTTTGCTCGGTGACGCAGTGATCTTCGGTAGCGGCTTGGTCTTTTTCGAGGACTCCGCGGACCTGTACAGCCTGGATATTGATGAGGGGGAAGCGCTCGAACTGTTTGATCGTTTGCAGAAACGGATCGCGCGGCTGCATCCCGCGCTGAAGGACGTAAACTTCACACACCGCTGGGGCGGTCCCATTTGTATACCAGAAGATTGGAAGCCGGTGTTTGAGCGCCACCCCAGGAGCGAAAACGCTGTTGTGCTTGGCGGTTTCTCTGGCCACGGTGTGGCGCAATCGGTATATCTCGGCGCGTGGGCAGCGGAAGTCCTGCTCCAGAAAAGGGAATTACCCAATTGGAAGTAACAAAGGGTGCTGCGGTCTTGGCTAGTGCGCCAAGCCGGGCACCGTCTTCAACAGCGCCGACACTCCGTTCCAGATAATCTGCACGCCGATGCACACCAGAAAGAACGACGACAAGCGCATGATCACGCTCATGCCGGTTTCTCCGAGCACCCGGGCGAGGCGGTCTGAAAACGCGTAGCAAAGGTAAACGCTCGCCGCAATGAGCACCGCTCCAATCACCGATCCCAGCAGCGAAAACACTAGCGAATGGCCCCCGTGCGGCTCATTCGCCCCCAAGGTGATGGCCACGGAAATCGACCCCGGACCCACAGTTAAGGGCAGTGTCAAGGGATAGAAGGCTTTAGAAAGCAAATCCTGCTCTTCCACGCTGCGATGCACTTCCGCCTTGGTGCTGTCCTCGTCCTTTTGTTTCAGCAAAGCCCAACCGGTTGCGGCCACCACGAGACCGCCACCCACTTGCACGACCGGCAAGGAAATTCCAAAAAATGCCAGAATGTGTGTGCCGATGAAATAAGAGCCGACAATCAGCGCAAAGCTGTTGATGGCGATGCGCATGGAGAGAATCCTGCGCTCTTCCGGGGAGTAATAGTGGGTGAGCGACAGAAAAATCGGAGCGTCACCCAGAGGATTCACGATCGGAAATAACGCCGTCAGTATCAAAAACGTGGATTTGAGCAATTGCGCCATAATTGGGAGGGTTCAGTATAACCGCAGAGGGCTCGCAACAATAATTGCTAGTGGCGGGCCACCAGCTTTGCCGTGAGGATGGCCTGCCCGACGTGCCGTTGGGTGTGGTCCGCCACGTGTACGAGTAACCCGCCAAGGGTGGTGGGCAGTTGCTTCTTACCTACGCGTCGCGTGGTTTCCAGATTAGCCGGGGCCAAAGCGAGGACGCGGTCCATGCTTTTCTGTAACGCCTGCTCCAATTCGGCGAAAGTCTGGTGATGCTGGGCCCCAGGCGCCAGTTCCGATTTCAGGAGAGCTAACTGCGTTTCGTCGAGCACACCGCCTTCGGCATAAGTAAGCAGCCGGTCCAGGCTGCGTGAAATATGAAGCAAATGAAAGGCCACCGGCGCAATTCCCTGCGGCCGCTCGTTTAACTGCTCTTCGCTTAGGCCATAGCACCACTTCCAAAGATCCTCTTTCGCAAGTTGCAAGGCGTGCAGCACCGCGCGGGTCACGGCTGGGGTTTCTGCGAGGGTGCCGCGCAGCCAGGGTTCCGGCAAGTTCGGGTTTGTGTCATTCATGGTTTCATGCTCCCAGCGCGTCTTGAATTGACAGCTAGAAACGCAGCACATAGGATGGGAAAATTCGCTCGCAGAATCAATCGGACATTGGATTTCGTATCGCTGATCAATCGAAGATGATGGTAGCGACATTTCCGTAGGAGGACCCATCAGCGTGTCTACCAGCCGCACCGCCCGTAAGTCGAAAACGTTTCCAGGTCTTCGCTCCGGAGAATCTGTACGTGTGCTCATTTCCAGCGCACGCGTCAAAACGCGCCTCAAGCAGTTGGCTCGTGAGATCCGCAGCGATTTTCCGAGCGAACCTCTTCATCTGATTAGTGTCCTGAAAGGCTCGGTGTTCTTTCTCACCGACCTGGCGCGGGAGCTGGGTGGCGAGGTTTCCTTCGATTTTCTCTCGGTGTCCAGCTATGGCCACGGCGCCGACTCCACAGGCGAGGTGAAACTGATCAAGGATCTGGACGTAAGCATCGAAGGGAAAACGGTGATCGTTGTCGAAGACATTCTCGATACCGGGCTGACCCTGAAGTATCTGCTGCGCTTCTTTGAAGAAAAGAAACCGAAGCATCTTCGCGTGGTGGTTCTTTTGGACAAAGTGGCGCGTCGCATCGCAGACGTTCAGGCGCATTACACCGGGTTCGTCATTCCCAACGAATTTGTGGTCGGCTACGGCCTGGATTTCGATGAACGCTATCGCAACCTCCCGGATGTTTGTATTTTGCAGTTCGCGGCAAGGGGTAAGGCTAAGACCGCGTAAGATTCGCTTTTTATTCGAAGGCGAGTGTTATATTTCGACGCCTGTTATACTTAAAAGATTCATGGAAGCCGCAGATCCCAAAACACAATACAGTCTGCCTAAAGACAACAGCCCAGAGGTTTTGTCCACGCTGGCGGAAATCGGCCAGGAGGTAAACGCCTCACTGGATTTGGATGAAGTTCTGTCCCTGACCGCCGTCTTGATTAAACGGCATATCGATTACGAGCTGTTCGGCGTGCTCATGCTTTCCGAGGACGGCACCCAGCTGACCCACCGCTTTGCGATCGGCTACCCTCCAGGGCTGGCAGAAAATCTGAAAATTCCGGTGGGGCAGGGCATTACCGGGACCGCGGCGCGGACTGGTCATCCGGTGCGGGTGAGCGATGTGAGCCAGGATCCGCGCTATATCAACGCTATCGACAGCGTTCGTTCGGAGTTGGCGGTTCCCCTGATGTTTCGCGGCAAATGCGTCGGCGTTTTGGATATTCAGAGCCGGCATCTCGACTACTTCACCAAGGATCAGCAAAATATCCTTTTGGTTCTCGCGAATCGCTTGGCGGTTGCCATTGAAAACGCGCGGCTGTTCCAGCAGGTGCGCACGCAGGCGGAAACCTTGCTGGTGCTGAACGAAGTCAGCCGCGAAATCAGTTCGATCCTGGATGTGGAAGAGCTGCTTCGCCGCACCGCGGAGTTGGTCAAGCGCATTATCGACTATCAGATTCTGAGCATCATGCTGTATGACGAAGAACAAAAGGTATTCCGCCATCGTCTAGACGTGAAGCATGGGCAAAGAGTGCAAGGCAAACTGCGCGCTGCCGCTACGGAAGGGCTGGTTGGCGCGGCGGCCACTTCGCGAGAGCCGGTGCTGGTTCCGGATGTGACGGCGGATCCGCGCTATCTGATGATCAATCCCGAAACGCGCTCGGAACTCGCCATCCCTATGATCCATCAGGGTAAAGTCATCGGTGTGCTCGATCTCGAGAGTCCGCAGTTGAACTATTTCACACAGGACCATGTGCAGACGCTTTCGATCTTGGCTTCGAATCTAGCTGTTTCCGTCGAGAACGCGCGCCTGTACGAACAGGTGGCCCGTGGCGAAGCTCGCCTGGAACGCGATTTGCAGGCTGCCAAGCGCATTCAGGGCGCGCTACTGCGCCCCGTGCCCACGGACGACTATGGCCTCGACGTTGCCGCTCGCTATGTGTCCGCGCGGGAAGTTTGCGGCGACCTCTACGAATTCTTGCGCTATGGGCCGCAGCAACTGGGAATCGCTTTGGGCGATGTGAGCGGCAAAGGCACGGCCGCAGCGCTGTATGGCGCGGTGGCCATCGGCATCATGCGCAGCTTGGCGCCGCAAAAGTTGCAGCCCGCGGAGATGTTGCGCCAGATGAACCAACTTGTCGGCGAGCGGCGCATTGAAGGACGTTTCATGACGGCGTGTTTTGCCACTTGGCAGAAAGGCCGGCAGAAATTGCGCGTTGCCAACGCAGGTCAATCTCAGCCATTGCTTTACAAAGGGGGACGCTGCGACAAAATCGAGTTGACCGGGTTCCCGCTGGGGATTTTCGAGGAAGTGCAATACGAAGAGTGGGGTGTAACCCTGGAAGTGGGCAACATATTGGTTTTTCACTCCGACGGCATCGCGGAAACCGCCAACATCGAGGGCCAATTTTTCGGGACTACTCGGCTGATGCGGCTGATCGAGCAACATCATGAGCGGGCTGCCGCGGAAATTGCCGACCTGGTTTTGCGCGAGGTGGATTGGTTTACGCAAAACGCTCCGCTTTCCGATGATCGAACTCTCGTGGTGTTAAAGGTAAAATGACCCCGTCCAGAGGCTCCCGCCAAAACTTGCCCTACGTCGATCCCGCGGAATTCACTCCCCAGTTCGCGTGGAAGAAGGCGCGCAGTGGATCTGGGCGAGAAGTGTTCTGCGAAGGTGTGGCGCTGCGGGATATTGCCTCACACTTCGGAACGCCGGCGTATGTTTACAGCCAGCGCGCTATCGAAGCGGCTTTCGACGAACTGAATAGTGGTTTGCGTGGCTTGCGGCATTTGCTGTGCTTTGCGATGAAGGCCAACGGCAATCTCTCCATTCTAAAATTGCTTGCGAAGCGTGGCAGCGGCTTCGACATCGTTTCCGGGGGCGAACTCGAGCACCTGGGACGCATCGCGGTGCCGGGCCATCGCATTGTGTTCAGTGGCGTAGGAAAAAGGCGGGAGGAAATTCGCGGGGCGCTGAGATACAAGCCGGTGCGCAACGCCGCGGCCGGCATCTTGCAGTTCAATGTAGAGTCAGCCGAGGAGCTGGAGGTGCTCCTGGAGGAAGCGTCGCGCCGCTCTCGCCGCAACAACCCTCCCGGCGTTTCGTTGCGTGTGAATCCGGACGTGAAAGCTGGTGGCCATCCACACATCTCCACTGGGCTGTACGAGCATAAGTTTGGTGTAGGCTGGCACGAGGCCCGCTCTCTTTATCTGCAGCACAAAAACTCCAAATACATCCGGTGGCAAGGCATCAGCGCCCACATCGGTTCGCAAATTGTCGGGCTCGAGCCATTTCGCGAAGCGCTGACGCGTGTGGCCAGCTATCTGCTGGATTTGCGCCGCGAGGGCATTGCTCTGAAATATCTCGACTTTGGCGGCGGGCTGGGTGTTCGTTACACGAACGAAACACCGGTACCGCGTAAAACCTATGCGCGCATGCTCGCGGATATGGTTCGGCCGCTCGGCGTCGGTCTTCTGCTTGAGCCGGGGCGTTCGATCATCGCGCCGGCGGCGGTGCTGCTTTCCAAGGTGATTTACACCAAGAAAAACGCGGTGCGGTCTTTCGTGATCGTCGACGCCGCCATGAACGATCTGGCCCGGCCGGTGCTGTACGACGCGCCCCATCCCATCACCCG
>DATKPS010000184.1:0-4685 GCA_035524015.1 Candidatus Sulfotelmatobacter sp. | reverse complement strand
GCGCCTCCGTCCCGTCGTGTACCGCGAATTGCGCGCCTTTGTCCGCCTGGTAGCCGTTCTTCCACAGCGACGCGCTTCCGTACTCGCCGTCCTTGTTCACCGCGTAGTAGTACAAGTGGAAGGTTCCAAGCTTCTGTTTGTCTCCGTTGTAATTCCGGACCACCCGGCCCAACGCTTCTAGGCACGCGTCTGAGGGCTTCATGCCCTTGCGCATCATCTCCACAACCGTGTGACCCCCGCTAATCCTGATATTCTCTTCGCCCTTGCCCGTCGATCCGGCACCACCCACGTCTCCGTCCACAAACAACCCGGCGCCAATCAGCGGCGAATCTCCCACGCGTCCGGGAATTTTCCACGCCAGGCCCGAAGTCGTGGTGGTGCCGCTCACCTCGCCTTTTTCATTCACGGCCAGGCAGTTGATGGTCCCGGTCGGCGGATGATTGATCACTTGCATGGCGTATGCCATCTGTTCCGGATCGTTATCGAAAATCTGCGCCACCGCCGCTTTCCACTCCGGACTGTCCGTGCCCGGCCGCCAGTTGAAGCTGGTACGCGCCTTATAGGCCAGCCAAATCTTGCGCGAAGCATCCGTTAGCAGGTTCATCTCTTCGAACCCTTCGTCCACCGCAAATCGCCGCGCCCCGTCGCCCACAATCATCACGTGGTTGGTGCGTTCCATCACTGTCTTCGCCAACTTCGCTGGGTTCTTGATGCGTTGCACCGAAGCCACTGATCCCGCGCGTCGAGTCGGCCCGTGCATGACGCTGGCGTCCAATTCCACCACCCCATTCTCATTGGGCAATCCGCCGTAGCCCACGGAATGATCATTGGGGTCGTCTTCCACAATCGTCACCGTTGCTATCACTGCGTCCAGCGTGTCTCCGCCGGATTTCAGCACATCCATCCCTTTCCCAAGCGCGTGCAGGCCGTTTGCGGACGAAATAATCACCGGCCGTTTCGCATTAGACGCCGGCACAGGTGCAGCCGCCACCGGCGCATTCTCGCCAAAAAGATTTGCCGTGCCCGCCAGCGCGCTACTTGCCAGCGTGGTTGCAAAGAACTTCCTTCGACTCCAACGATCCATGGCGCATCTCCTTTAGGAAGGGATCAACGGACTTGTCGCACTTTATTCCAGATTTCGCGAGAAAGGAAATGACTCTGGGCGAATACTCAATCCGCTCCGCCGAGTGGCAGGAAGTATTGCGTGCCTTTCACCGGCTCCTGCAGCCGGCGAAGCAGCTGTTGCAGGTCTTCGCTTCGTTCCACAAAATCGATTTCTGAGGTGTCGATCACTAGCAGATCTGCGCCTTCGTAGTGAAAAAAGAAGTGCTCGTACGCCCGCGAAACTTCTTCGATGTAGTCAGGTGAAATCTGCCGCTCCTCGCGCGCTTTTTTCTTGGCAATCCGCGCGCGCAGCACTTCCGGTTTGGCTTGCAGATAAATCACCAGATCGGGCTGGGGCAGGTCGACGGTCAGCGCTTCGTAATAGCGCTCGTACAGCTTCAGTTCCGTGTCATTCAGATTCAGGTTGGCGAAAATCCGGTCCTTCTCCATCAAGAAGTCCGAGACCACCGGGCCTGGTGTGTCTCCGCCAACTCCTTCCCGGATGCGCTTCTGCCGCTCCATCAGGAAATACAGCTGCGACTGAAACGCCGCCCCGGGCTTTTCGTCATAAAACGCGGGTAAGAACGGGTTGTCTTCGCAGTCATAGATGCGCCTGGCGTGCAGGCGTTCCGCCACGATACGCGCCAAGGTGGTTTTGCCCACGCGCAGCGGGCCTTCCATCACAAGGAATTGGGGAGGCTTGGAGCCGGGCTGTGGCTGGCGTGCACGTTTCGCCGAAGAATCGGAAGCGGGCATTAGGCCTCGGGCTAGAGAAGCGCTACCTACTGCGCCGGATTATAGCAGTTCCTGCTGGACGATGGGTGTTCCGCCACCTAAATGGTACCAACGGTTCAAATTAGCGTCCTACTCCGCAGCTCGGCCGAGTACTAAGCCTGCTATGACCAAATGGCCAGTGACACCTGTACCCGCGTACAGTAAAGTACACCCCGTTGCAGCTGTCCCGGAACCCTCTCCTCGGCCCTGCAACTCTGAGGTGGTCTTTGATCCTTACCGCGCTCGTTTTGTTTTGCTGCAACGCGATTCCGGCTGACGCTCCTCGCACTCCCGCTGCCCCGGTTTCTACCACTGATGTTACCTCGACCGCTCCCGACCGCTCCGCGGGCACCATGTCCAGCAAACCCGATGCACCCACTCCCAAATTAGCTGAAGTGGCGGCTTCGAAGACCGGGACCGGCTCAGAGTCGGCTAGCGCAGCCGCCGCTGAACCTGAGCCTGCCGCCTTAACGCCCATTAGCAGTGCGGTAAAGCCCGCCGTCACCAATTCTTATGAATCTCCCACCGACCGCAAAATTTGGTATGGCTTGATGATCGCCGGCCACGGCACCGCAGCCTTCGACGCATGGACGACCCGCCGCGCCATTTCGGGAGGCTACGGCATAGAAGGCGATCCCCTGGAGCGCCCCTTCGCGCAGTCCGGCGCCATTTATGCCACCACGCAAATCACTCCGCTGATCATGGATTATCTTGGCCATCGCATGATGCGTAGCCGCCATGACTGGATTCGCAAAGCTTGGTGGGTACCGCAAGCAGCCAGTGCCAGCGTCTCTTTGGGCGCCGGCATTCACAACTATCGCATGGTGCCCTGAGTAGCCTGACAACCCGCGTTTCTCGTCAGGGCACGCCTTTAGTTTAGTCGTGCCATAACTAGCCCAGAATCCGTGCGGCTTCAGCCACTGAGGGCCGCTTTGTTAGTCGCCACACACGCCCTGACTCCCTTAGCGACTCACCACAACTAGGACAAAACTGCCGGGCTTCATTTCCCCCCGCCGTTCCCCTTCTTTCGGTGGCAGAAAATCGGCCGCCGGCAGCACCACCGTGTGCGTTTTCAGATCCAGCCCCATCGTGCGGGCGCTGCGCTTTGTCGGCACGTTGTCCAGAACAGAGAAATTGTCCGGTCCATTCTCTTTCACCACGGTGAGGGTTCCTTCCCCATTCGAAGCGAGCGCGAAACCCGTTCCCGGGTCGAACGCCGTCGCATCCACGCCCTGCCCAATCGCCGGAGTCGCAATCACTTTTCCGTTATCGGCGTTCACCACCGCCATCATTTTGTTTTCGCAGCCCACAAAAAGCCGCCGGTTCTTGCGGTCCATGGAAAGTCCCGAAGGCGATTCGCATGGGCTCAGCGGCCAGCGCTGTAGAATCTTCAATCCCTGCGCGTCGATTTCCACCAGCTCCGACGTACTTTCAATATTCACAAAAATCTTGCCAGTGCCGTCTGCCGCCGCAAATTCCGGTTTACCCTGCAGTGGAATCGTCCCAACGACTGTGCCGTCGGCGGCGCCGAACGCCGTGGCGTCATTGCTCCCGCCATTGAAAGTGAAAATCCGTTTCGTCACCGGTTCATAAGCAATCGCGTCAGGATTTTTCCCTGTGTTCACCGACCCCAGCATCTTTTGCGTCTTCAGGTCGAAAATCGTCGATGTGCCTGCGCGACCGTTGCTCGTAAATCCGCGACCCAGCTCCGGGGCAACTGCGATCCCATGCACACCCTGCGTGTCGGGAATTTGCCCGACCACCGCGAGGGAATCAGCGTCCAGAACCAGCACTTTCGTACCGTGGGACACATAAATGCGCCGCGCGTCGCTATCTACCCCCACGTAATCCCAAAATCCATCTCCGGGCAGCGGCACCGTCTTTACCACCTGGTAGCCCGATGATCCCGCGGGATTGGCCTTTGCCCATGCCATCACACTGCCGATCACCACAGCGGCAAGCGCGAGCACAATCGAAAAGCTCTTACGGGTTTTCACGGAGTTCTCCTCTATAGTCACGACACCTGCCCGACACTATACCGCAGATACCTCTCGCATCTCCGCGACCTGGCGCGATATAGTATGCCTATCCTGTCTGAGCCGTTTCCCGCCTCGGCACTTCTTTGGGGAGAATAATCCTTCAGACGGGTTAAGATTCGTTGCCCTGGGAATTACAGGCCAGTTGGCCGGACGTCCAATGTCGGCTGGCGAGACAGAGGGGAAGTGTATGAAGAAGGTATTGTGGGGAGTGATGCTGGTGGTGGGGCTGGCCTGGGGAGTGAGCGCGCAGGAAGAAAGCGCAGTAGCGCCGGCGCGGACGAATACAGCCTCGAGTTTCAGTGACAATTTTTCTGCGTCGCTGACGTTGGCTCCGTCCAGCGATACCGGAAATTTCTCGCTGTCGAATGGGACCTCCACAACGAGCGCGTTTCCGTCGGCGGCTCCCGCGCCGGCGCCGGATCCGGCTGCCCCGGCTCCCAAATATGTATTTTTCGGCGACCGCGATGATTACCGCTGGCAGTTGGGCGTGGGCTTTGATTACCTGCATTTCAGCTCGCGGGCTTTCGACGCCAACATGTATGGTCTGAACACCACGCTGACTTACTACACCAACAGCTGGTTTGCTTTGGAGGGCACGGCCCTGGAGGTCTTTGGGCCCACGCTATTCAACACCAACGACCACGCCAAGATGTTTGGCGGCGCCGGCGGCTTCCGCATCGGCGGGCGGCGCGCTCGCTGGGAACCCTTCGGGCATGCCCTGGTGGGCGGCAGCCACCTGCAAGTGCAGACTGCCTACGGAGGGCGCAC
>DATKPS010000183.1:0-13352 GCA_035524015.1 Candidatus Sulfotelmatobacter sp. | reverse complement strand
ATGTGCGGATGCCCGTAGCCGTGGCACACGGTCCACCAACTGGCGATGCCATCGATCAGTTCGCGGCCGTCGGCGAGTTGCAGGCGCACGCCCTTCGCGGACACTACCGGCAGTGGCAGTGGCGCCGTCTTCATCTGCGCATAAGGCAGCCAGATATTCTCGAAATGAAGCCAGGAAGGTTTTGTCATGCGTTACTGCGCGAAGGCGGATCGGTCGAAGTGGTTCAGGAACACTTGCATCAAGGCGGTGCGGTGCAGGTTCGGCAACTTGGGAATCTCGCCAATTACGCGGACGTGGCCGAATTTTTCAATGGTGTCGCGGTTCTCGCGATTCTGGTCGCCAATCAACACCACGCCGTGCACCGGCAATTCCGCCGCATGCAGCGCGGCCAAGGTCAATAAGGTGTGATTGATGGTGCCCACCCCGCTGCGCGCCGCCAGAATCACCGGCAGCTTGAACTTCACCATCATATCCAGCATGAACTGCTTGCTGTTGATGGGCACCAGCACCCCGCCAGCGCCTTCTACAATCAGCCAGTCATTCAGCAGGCTGGTCGGTGGATTGATGCGGTTCAAATCGATTTCCACGCCCGCCCATCGCGCTGCTAAATCCGGCGAGACCGGGGGCACAAACTTGTAGACTTCTTCCAGCGTCCGGTCGGTGCCAATTCCGGCCAGGCGCATCACCGTTACGCGGTCCGAGCCTTCCAGGGTGCCGGTCTGAATGGGCTTCCAGTACACCGCATCGAGCGCGGCGCAAAGCAATGCCGACAAGGTGGTCTTGCCCACGCCGGTGTCCGTACCGGTAATAAAGAAGTGGCTTCTCATGCGCGTTTCGCCGTCATCTGTGCGCTTTTCCCTTCTCGCCAATCCACCAGGCACTGCGGCAATCGCGTCAAGTCTTCCTCCGCAATTTTGGTTGTCAGCGACAGGCGCAAGCGGGACTTGCCCACCGGTACCGTCGGTGGACGGATCGCGCGCACCGCGAATCCGGCCTTCTGCAACTGCTCCGCCGCCTGCAGCGTGTCGTCGTTACTTCCCAAAACCACTGGCACGATCTGGCTGGCGCTTCCGTCCGTGGTGAATCCTGCCTTACACAGCGCCGCATTCAACGCATGCGCGCGCGTCAGCAGCCTGCGCCGTTCCTCATCCATTCCGATTGCCAACTTTAATGCTTCTCGAATCTGTTCGGCAAAATAGGGCGGCAGAGCGGTGCTAAAGATAAACATTCGCGCATGATTCACCAGGTAGTCCTTCATCACCGTGGACCCGCACACAAACGCACCCGCCGAAGCCAAGGCCTTCCCGCAAGTGTGAATGGTCGCCAGCACATGCGGCAAAATCCCGGTCTCTGCGGCCAATCCTCGTCCGGCGGCGCCTTGCACACCGGTCGCATGGGCCTCGTCCACAATCATCGCGGCTCCATACTTCTCCGCAAGGGCAGCCATCTCCTTCAACGGAGCCACATCCCCGTTCATGCTGAACACGCTTTCCGTTACGATGATTCTCCGCCACGGCGCGCCGGCATCCTGACGCAACACATTTTCCAGCGCAGTGAGATCGACGTGAGGATAGATGACTTTGCGGGCTCCCGACAAGCGCATTCCGTCGATAAGACTCGCATGATTCAACAGGTCCGAATAGACGACGTCATCCTTGCCCACCAGCGACGACAGCAGGCCCATATTCGCCGCGTAGCCACTGCCGAAAAACAGCGCCGCTTCAGTTCCCGCAAACTTCGCGAACTCCTCCTCCAGCCGGCGCCAACCCACGGTCTGCCCGGAAAGCAAGCGGGACCCGGTACCGCCCACTCGCGCTGCGTGCTCCACCGCGCGCACCACCGCTTGCTTCAGCGCCGGATGCTCCGCCAAACCCAAATAATCGTTGGAACAAAAGTCGATGCCGCGAATTTCGGCGAGCGACCGCCTCTGGTGCTGCTGCTCGAGCGCGCGCAGCCCTTTTGCCAACCAAGCTTTCCACACCCCTACAACATCATCCGGCATGCGATTCCAACGGCTTCATCCCCAAGTTTTGTAACAGCTGCTCATCCTCATCCACACCCGGGTTCGGCGTCGTCAACAACTTCTCTCCCACAAAAATCGAATTGGCGCCCGCCAAAAAGCACAACGTCACGGCCTCCGGCGACAATTGCTTGCGCCCGGCCGCCAACCGCACCCGCGAACGCGGCATCAGGATGCGTGCCGTGGCAATCGCCCGCACCATTTCCAGCGGATCCAGCGCCGGCATCGACGCCAGCGGGGTGCCCTCCACGCGCACCAGCATGTTGATCGGCACGCTCTCCGGGTGCGGCCGCAACGTGGCCAATTGGTGCAACAGTCCGACGCGATCGCTGGCCTTTTCTCCCATGCCCAAAATCCCGCCGCAGCACACGGTAATCCCTGCGCGTCGCACCGCCGCCAGCGTGTTCAGGCGCTCTTCGTACACCCGCGTGGTGATAATGTTTCCGTAAAATTCCGGGGACGTATCCAGGTTGTGGTTATACGCCGTGAGTCCCGCTTCTTTCAAGCGCAGCGCCTGCTGGTCTGTCAGCATCCCCAGCGTGCAGCACACTTCCAGCCCCAGCGCCGATACCCCCCGCACCATCTCCAGCACTTTCTCGAATTCCCTGCCCTGCGGAGCCTCGCGCCACGCCGCTCCCATGCACATGCGGGTCACGCCGCGGCCGGCTGCCTCGCGGGCTACGCTGATCACGTGCGCCGGATCCAGCAGTCCCTGTCGCTCCACGCCGGCATCATAGTGCGCGCTCTGCGGGCAATACGCGCAGTCCTCCGGACAGCCCCCGGTTTTGATCGAAATGAGCTGGCAGGTTTGTACGCGGTCGGGCTCGTGGTTCTCGCGGTGCACTGTTTGGGCCCGGTACACCAACGCGGGGAGCGGCGTGTCGTAAATGGCCTGTACCTCGGTCTTCTTCCAGTCGTAGCGCAACTCCCGCACTGCGCCCGCCTCAGCCCCAACTTCGGTTTCCCGCTTCATTTTTTGTCTCACCTGGCCTGGTCTTTTTCGCAGCCGACTACGTAGCTCTTCATACTATCATCAGCCATTCCAACAGACTATTTCTGGGGGCACGTTTGCGCCCTTTTTGTACCTGTGCGCGGCGTCACATCCCGATGTTTTCGTGCTGTGACCAAAGCGTTTGACCCCAACATTAGCGAAATGCTATAAATCAGCGTTATCCATTCGCTCTCCTGCGACTCAGGTTCGGTCGGGGTAATGTTGCCCTCCTTAGGGGTCAGAGGGAATCGCGGGCGATCCGAAGGATTCCTGTCCCGTTCTGTAGTTTGGGACTCTCGCTTGTACCGGCGAGACGCTCCCCGATGTTAGTGGATAACGCTGTTGCAGGTTCAATGGACTTCCCCCGTTGAGCCGTTTTTGTGTGTTCGAGAAGCTGTTGGGGCCTCAACGGACAATCCGCTCAGCCGCGCTGCCCCGCTATCTTTGTGAAGGTTCTGGAGGATCTTCCATGCACATGTCAAACGTGCCTAGCTGGCACAAGGTCAGAAGTATCGCAACGCGTCTGTCCGTGGGCTTGGCTGTATCGCTGTTCGCGGGTCTCCGCCTGTTCGCCGCCCCCGGGGAAGTGGGCGGTGAGGCCAATCTGAAGTTACCGGACCTTTCGTCGGTGTCCTTTCTAGGCATGGACGGTCACCGCCTGCTGCTCTTTGGCATCGGTATCTGCATTCTTGGCCTGGTGTTCGGCATGATCATTTTTAACCGGCTGAAGAACATGCCGGTGCATCACTCCATGCGCGAAATCTCTGAACTGATCTACGAGACCTGCAAAACCTACCTGCTCAACCAGGGCAAATTCCTCCTGCTCCTGTGGATCTTCATCGCCGTCATCATCGTTCTGTACTTCGGAGTGCTGGCTCCGGTACCGGGCAAGTCCGTGGCGGTGACCCTCCCGATCATTCTGTTGTTTAGCCTTATCGGCATGGCCGGGAGCTACAGCGTCGCGTGGTTCGGCATTCGAGTGAACACCTTCGCGAACTCGCGCACCGCCTTTGCCGGTCTGCGTGGCCTACCGTATCCCATCAACAAGATTCCTCTGGAAGCGGGTATGAGCGTGGGCATGATGCTCATCAGCGTGGAACTGCTGATGATGCTGATCATCCTGCTGTTCGTCCCCGGCGACTATGCCGGCCCGTGCTTCATCGGTTTCGCCATAGGCGAGTCGCTCGGCGCTGCCGCCCTTCGTATCGCCGGCGGAATTTTCACCAAGATCGCCGATATCGGCTCGGACCTGATGAAAATCGTCTTCAAGATTAAGGAAGACGACGCGCGCAACCCAGGGGTGATCGCGGATTGCACCGGCGACAACGCCGGCGATTCGGTTGGCCCCACCGCCGACGGCTTCGAAACCTACGGGGTCACGGGTGTCGCGCTGATCACCTTCATCCTTCTGGCGGTGAAGAATCCCACTGTGCAGGTGCAACTGCTGGTGTGGATCTTCGTCATGCGCGTGATCATGTTGATCGCCGCAGCGGCCGCGTATTTCCTGAACAGCATCATTCAGCACGCTCGTTATAGCCACGCCTCCGAAATGAACTTCGAAACCCCGCTCACCTGGCTCGTTTGGATCACTTCCTTCGTATCCATCGCGCTGACCTATCTGGTTTCCGCTTTCATCATTCCGGTGGTGGGCGGCGACTCTTCGCAATGGTGGAAGCTGGCCACGATCATTTCCTGCGGCACGCTGGCTGGCGCGGTCATACCCGAACTGGTCAAGGTGTTCACCTCCACCGAGTCCCGTCACGTGAAGGAAGTGGTTACCTCCGCGCAGGAGGGTGGGGCGTCGCTGGGCATCCTTTCCGGTTTCGTGGCCGGTAATTTTTCGGCGTACTATCTCGGCGGTGCGATGGTCAGCTTGATGTCCATCGGCTACCTGATCAGCCGCATGGGCTTGGGCGAATTGATGGTCGCGGCTCCGGTGTTCGCTTTCGGCTTGGTGGCGTTCGGATTCCTGGGGATGGGTCCGGTAACCATCGCGGTGGACTCTTACGGCCCGGTGACTGACAACGCGCAGTCGGTCTACGAACTCTCGCTGATCGAGCAGATTCCCAACATCGGCGCCGAACTCAAGAAGGACTACAACATCGACGTGGACTTTGAACGAGCCAAGCACCTGCTGGAAGCCAACGATGGCGCGGGCAACACCTTCAAAGCCACCGCCAAGCCTGTGCTGATTGGCACCGCGGTTGTGGGCGCCACTACGATGATCTTCTCCATCATCATGGCGCTCACCAACGGACTTACTTCTGGCGTCAACAATCTTTCGCTGCTGCACGCACCCTTCGTCCTGGGCCTGATCACCGGCGGCGCGATGATCTATTGGTTCACCGGCGCTTCCACGCAGGCGGTGACCACCGGCGCTTACCGGGCGGTGGAATTCATCAAGCGTCACATCAAGCTGGAGGGCGCCGAGAAGGCCAGCGTCGCCGACTCGAAGCGCGTTGTGGCCATCTGCACCCAATACGCGCAGAAGGGCATGCTCAACATTTTCATCGCGGTGTTCTTCGCCACGCTCGCCTTCGCTTTCGTCGAGCCCTTCTTCTTCATCGGCTATCTCTTCTCCATCGCCATCTTCGGCTTGTATCAGGCCATCTTCATGGCCAACGCCGGGGGGGCTTGGGACAATGCCAAGAAAATCGTGGAAGTGGAACTGAAGCAAAAGGGCACGCCGCTGCACGATGCCACGGTTATCGGCGACACCGTCGGCGATCCCTTCAAGGACACTTCCTCGGTCGCTCTCAACCCGGTGATCAAATTCACCACGCTCTTCGGCCTGCTGGCCGTCGAACTGGCGGTTTCGCTGACGGCGCAAAGAGGTGGCGCGCTTTCGCACGTGCTAGCCGCCGTGTTCTTCATCCTATCGTTCCTGTTCGTGTACCGTTCCTTCTACGGTATGCGCATCAAAGGCGCCCAACCCGAATAACCAGCAACCAAACGCAGGCTACTCCGGGCGCCCAGTCCCATTTTGTAGTAGCGGCAGCAGGGCTGCCGCTGGTCGGTAGGTGGATTATTTGCATTTGATGTACCGGCGGGAGCAGAGCTCCCGCACTCCAAGATCAAATCCGCAGTGCTACAATCTTCGGCGGTACTCTCGAGGTGCACTCAATGAAAAGATTCCCCGCCCTGACGTCGCTAGCCGCTATCTCCGTCCTTTCCAGTTCCTGCTGCTTCGCGCAATCCAACACCCAGTGGAAAATTCACGACATGAATCGCCCCGCTCCTGCGGTCATCACGCCCGGCACCGCAAGCACGCAAGACGCGCCGGGCAAGCCTCCTTCCGATGCCATCGTCCTGTTCGACGGCAAAGACCTTTCGCGATGGCTCGCGGAAGACAACGGGCCCGCCAAGTGGAAAGTGGAAAACGGCTACGCCGTCGTGGTGCCGCACACCGGTTACATCCACACAAAAACGCCGTTCGGCGATTGTCAGTTGCACGTGGAATTTGCCGAACCTACGCCGCCCAAAGGCGAGAGCCAGGAGCGCGGCAATAGCGGCGTGTTTCTGATGGGGCTGTACGAAATTCAGGTGCTCGATTCGTACGAAAATCGCACTTATGCTGACGGGCAGGCCGCCGCGGTTTACGGCCAATATCCGCCGCTGGTCAATGCCTCGCGTCCGCCGGGCCAGTGGCAATCCTACGACATCGTGTTCCACGGCCCGCGCTTCGATGCTTCCGGTAAACTTACGCGCGCCGCACGCGTCACCGTGTTTCACAACGGCGTGCTGGTGCAAGACAACGTGGAAATTCACGGACGCACCGCCATCGGCGATGTGCCTACGTATGTCCCCACGCCGGAGAAATTGCCCTTAGCTCTTCAGGATCACGGCGACCTGGTGCGCTATCGCAACATCTGGATTCGCGAATTGTAATGTGGCAGCGGGCTTGCCCCGCTCTCCGCCTTCGGCGCTTACAAAAGTGTTGTCATGCTGAGCGCAGCGAAGGACCTCAACCGAACCGCCTCGCCGGCCAACGCTACAACGCCCACTCGCGCCCTATGCCTGCACCAACCCCACAAACTTCCTCGCACCATCATCAAATCCCGGGAACACCGGCCCCAAATCCTTCACACCCAAATGCCGATACAAAATCTCGCCGACCACGGTTCGAAAATCCGTTGTTAACGCCAAATCGCGCCCTTCGTTCAATTGATGGTCGTTCAATCCGGGCCATTTTCCGTACACGCAGCCGCCTTTCACGTCGCCGCCCATCACAAACATGCAATTCGCGTGTCCATGGTCGGTGCCGCGGTTGCCATTCTCCTTCGCGGTGCGCCCGAATTCGCTCATGGTCACCACCACGATGTCGCCCATGCGGTCGCCCATATCCTGATGAAACGCCGCCAGAGACTGGCCCAAATCCTTCAGCAGGTTCGCCAACTGCCCCTGTGCTCCGCCTTCATTCACGTGATTGTCCCAGCCGCCGCAATCCAGGAACAGCACTTCCACGCCGATATTCGCCTTGATCATCACGCCGATCTGCTGCAACCGCTGCCCCACCGCGCTCTTCGGATATTCGGCGCCATTCTCTGGCGGGAATTTTGCCGTATCGATCTTGCGCAGCATGTCGATCGCTTCAAAGGTTTCCGCCCCCGTGCCGTGCAAGGCATGGTCCACCGACTGTGCGTACATGGCCTCAAACCCACCTTCCGCCACGTTGGCCATCGCCGCGGATTGCGGCTGGACTTTGAACTGGCGCAAATCCGGAATCGCGATCGCTCCGGTGCTTCCCTGCAGCATTCTCGGCAGATTCGGCCCCATCGCTACGGCGCGAAAGGGTGACGCATTTTCTTCCGGCACGGTCCCAATGGCGCGATCCAGCCAACCATCCTGCGTGGCCTTCACCCCCGGCGTGCCCGACTCCATGAAATCCTGCGCATCAAAATGGGAGCGGGTAGGATCCGGCGACCCCGCGGCGTGCACAATGGCCAACTGGTTCTGCTGGAAGAGCGGCACCAATGGCGCCAAGCCGGGGTGCAGCCCGAAAAATCCATCGAGGTCCAACGCGGCCCCTTCGCCGCCTCGCCGCGGTTCGGGTATTGCAATCGTCGGCCGCATCCGGTAGTAATTCGGCTCCGCAAACGGCACCACAATATTCAATCCATCCGCCGCGCCACGCTGGAAGAGCACCACCAATTGCTTCTTCCCATTGCTGGGGGTCGAAGCCACCGCGCGCTGCAGGAACGCCGGCATGGAGCTCAAGCCCACCAGGCCGATGCCGCCCTGTTTTAGAAAATACCGCCGCGAAAACTTGGCCGGCCTTACTCCTTCGCAGCATTGGTCGCTCATTTTACAGACTCCATTTTGCGGTGAACGGTACCGTTCGGGAACTTCTGCGGCACTGGTAAAAGTGGCGGCCCTTCGGAGAACCTCAGGGTAAACAAGCCGCCGCACTCCACAATTACCGGCGCTGAAACTCCGGCGCGCCCAGGACCAATCCCGTCACCACTCCCAAATCCACGGTCTTCACCGGATCATCCAATTTCGCTTGCACCACCTGCGGATTCTCCAACTGCTTCTGCAGCGTATCCACGGTTCCGGGTCCGGCTTCCAAAAGGAACACTTGCACGGCACGATCAAGCGTCGCCTTCGGATCGCTCTCGTTGTCGCTTCCCAACAACGCCACCACATCGCTGCGCGAACCGCGCACTTTATTCCCGGCCAGCGCCAGCGAGAAATTCAGCCGGTTCAGCAGCGCCCCGGAATTGACCCATGCTTCCGCCTTATCCGAATAGCCGGTCGGCGGCTGGCACTGATACAGCGGTTCGCCAATCCGCGACACCCACTGGACTAAGGGCATCGGGGTGTCCACGTCTGTTCCCAGCGCTCTCACCGACGACACCACCAATTCATACGGCGTCTTCACCTTTGCGCGGTAGGCATCCCGCGACCAGAACTCCGGCGAATAAATCATCGTCCGCATCACTTCCCGAATGTCGCCTCCGGACTTCTGGAAACTCTTGGTCATGCGGTCCACCAATTCCGGCGGTGGGGTATCGGAGACAAACCGCCGGGCCAGCTTGGTGGAAATAAATTTTGCGGTGTGCGGATTCTTGGCCAACAGGTCGAGGACTTCCTCGCCGTCTTTCATCCCGCCCGCATTGATCTTCTTGCCCAGCACCACTTTGGGATACGGGTCGTGCATTTTTTCGTCAAACTTGAATTGCGCGACTACTCGCGGCTTCTCGATGGTCCAGCCGGTGAAGCAGCGCGCCACTTCCGTCACATCTTTTTGCGTGTAACCGCCGTCGACGCCGAGCGTGTGCAATTCCATCAACTCGCGCCCGTAATTCTCATTCAGCCCGCGCTGCGGTTTATTGTTTTGGGCCTGTGGAGGTCTCGGTGGTGGCGCGTAAGGGCCGCGTCGCATCTGCTGCTTCATGGCTCGTTCCATGGCCAGGCGTTGCGCCGCATTCGGGTCCACGCTCAAGAAATTGTCCAGATAAAAGAGCATCGCGGGGCTCTGCGCTGTGGCCGTCAGCAAATCCTTGAACTTCCCCAAAGTGTTTGGCTCAATCATGTCGCGTTCATAGGACGTCAGGTACCAGCGCACTTCGCCCTTGCCGGCAAACACGTTGAAATGGTTGAGCCAGAAATCGTCCAGCACTTGTTGCAGCTGCCGGTCGCTATAAATCGCCCGGGTCATTTTGGCCATCGCCAACTCTTCCACCACCCGCGCCGGCCTTCTGCTATCGTCGGAAATCGCGCGCGGCACCGCGTTTGGATCCATCCCCAACGCGTCTCTTTTCCCCCCGGCTCCCCGTGTCGGCGGATTCAGCTTCATCGGCGAAGGGGTATCGACAAGGGGCTGAGCGTTCGCCATTGTTTCCTTGTCCTGCGTCGGCTCATTCCCGGCATTGTTCGCGTCCATCTGCTGCGCCATCGCGGTAATCGCCGCATCCGCCTGTTGCTGGGCGATCTGCTCCTGGGTTTGCGCCGGTTTTGCCTGCTCGGCTTGCTTGGCTGCCTGTTTCGGATTTGGGTATTCCGCCAGCAACTGCGCGCTGGACATCGTCAATGTGGGATAAATATTCAAGCGCGCTTCCATCGCGCTGTCGTCGATCGACTTGGGATGCAATTGCTGGTCGATCCATTTAGCCAGGCCCATCTGCCGGATGCGTTCCACGTCTCCAGGGCGCGGCCCGTACGCCAAACGGTTCAGCGCATGCTGGATGGCCTCGTCGGCGGTCAACTCGGTAACCGGCAAGCCCTTCAGCACCGGATCCTGGGTCTTTCTCTTGTTTTTGTTGGTAGCGGAACTGGCCGCCGCCAGTGCGGGGGCATCGATCCCGAGCGAGAGGATGCAGGCAAGGGCTAAGACGCTGGCCAGAAGCGCCTGAGGTGTGTACGAAATGCTACGTAGCCGCGGCTTTTCGAAAGCGCGCGCGGTGTCGCCGCGTTCCAGGACAGGGTCGATGCGCATATCCCCCAGATTAACCCTGCCAACCCACGAAAGTTGCTGCCCGTTCGGACAGGTGTTACCTAACCATCGCCTGGTGGCACAGGCATCCATCTACGCTGTGGTGAAAGCAACGGCCGAGCCACAGACTAAAGTCTGTGCTACTAGTTCAGCGTAAATTCCACCGGCCGTTGCGGCGCCTGCGCGTTTTTCTCGTCCACCGCCAGCAACACCAGGCGGTATGCTCCCGGCGACAGCTTGCTGGTGTCCACCTTCAGGGCAAACGGCACCACCGGATTCCCCTTTTCCACAAAGTCGCCCAAGGGCACGGCCCCGGTGAAGAACACTTCCTTATTCGTGCTGTCGTAAATGCGGTAGCCCGCTGCGAGTTTCACCGTAGCCTGACTCTTGAGCAGCGGTTCGTACAACTCCGAATATAAGGTAATGTTGTCGGATTTTTTGAAGTGGTAATTGGCGGCTGGCGTAATTTGCATGCCCTTCACGATCAGCGGCTTGCGATCCTCCAGCAGGGTGGCGTCCACGTCCGTGGGTATTTCGTCCACGCGTTGCAGGCTGGAGGACAGCACCACGCCGGCCAGGGTAAATTTGTTGCCGTCGTACGCATCAATCTGCAGGGGTTTCTCCAGTTTCGCAAAGCCTTCTCCGCCCGAACTCATCACCACCGCCAACTTATATACCCCGGGCGCGGCGTCGAACTGGTTCTGATAACGATACGGGGTCTTAGTAAATTCCTTCCACTCGTCCTTTTCCATGTCCATGGTTAAGGTGTCGCTGAATCGCGCGCCCACGCTTCCATCTGGTTTGTACGCGATGCCCAGGATATTCACGTTCGCGTGATACTTGCCCTTATCCTTATTAAACACGACGGCGTCTCCCGGGATTTCCATCGACAGGTTCACCCGCGCGATGTTTGGAGCTGCATAGAAATACGGCGCCTCCATGCTGGCGGCGATGGTGCCTTGCGCATTTCCGCCGGCCTGCGCCTCCATTTGTTTCTCGACGGGTTTGCCTTCCAGCGGATTCGCCGGGCGCACGTTGCAGTACCCGCTGCGCGAGCGCACTTCCATCCCGCCCTTGTTGACCTTGACCTTTAAGGTATGGCAGCTGCCTTCTTCGGTTTCCTTGGGCACATAACCGAGCAGGTAGAACTGGTTCATTTCCGCCACGATGCGCTGCAGTCCACCGAGCAGATCGTTGGTGTTGTAAATAGCAAACCCGCCCGTGCCGTCGGCCAACATCTGCATGACCGCCTGGTTTTGCGATGGCATGACCGGGATCTTCGGCAACAGCACTTGTGGTTGATTCATGGGATTGTTGTAATAGTTCGAGTACAGCGAGCTGGGTGCTCCGACGCCACCGCCCGCTCCGGTTCCGCCCTTTCCGCCGCCCGCTCCGGTTCCGCCGGTGCCGCCTGTACCGCCGGTTCCTCCGGTGCCACCTTTACCTCCGCCACTGCCACCCGTCCCGCCAGTGCCGCCTGTACCGCCGGTTCCTCCAGTGCCGCCATGACCTCCGCCACCACCCGCGCCGCCACCTGCGCCTCCCCCGCCTCCGCCGGCATGCTGCCAGTCGGGCATTGGGACCTTATAGCTTGCCAGCACCAGCCGCGGTCCGTCCGTTTCTTCTCGATTGCGGTCTGCCGGATTCAGAGGCAACCGCAACCTCACCGTCGGCGCCATTAATCCCCGCGCGTCCAGCGGATAAATCGCCACATTCGATTTGTTGCACGCGTCAATCGTCACCGTTAGCTCGCTCATGTTGTCCGGCGACAACGTGAATCCTCCGGTGAACAGCACCAGAATCTTGCGCCCGGGAATGCCCCGCAGATCCTTCGCCAGACTGCGGATCGCCAGCAGCATGGAGCGCACGCCAAAATCAGCTTCCGCGTTATTCAAACTCGGCAATCCGCTCATCGGCACTTGCATTGCTCCTGCCGGTCCTTGCATCGTTCCCGGCGTCATGGGCACCGGTTCGGTCGACGCGACTTGCGCATTCGAATTAATGTTCGGGGCCTTGTTGCCCATCACCGCGGCCTGCAACAGCTTTACGTTCGGGGTGAAGTTCTGCTGAATCGCCAAGGTCCCGGTGTAATTCACCACGGCCATCAGGCGGTCCGGCCCGGCATTGCTCTCCACGAATTTGGCGGCGGTGTTGCGCGCTTGCGCCTGCTCACCGATGTCCATCGTGGTGGTGTCGAAAAACAAAATCATGTAGTGCCTTTGTCCGGCGGCCTGTGCAGCAGCCTGTGACTCCGACGAAAAGCTCGAAATGGTCTGTTCTTTGTTGTCTTCGTAAACCCTGAAATCGCCCTGGGTCAGGTCGGTCACGTAGTGGCCCTTCTTGTCGGTCACCACGGTATCCACCAAGACCAACCGCGACTCCGTCTGGATCACCTGGTCGCTCTTCACCGGCTGCGCCTGGACCGCCCCGGCCGCAGGCTTTGCGGCGTCTGGTTGCTGTGGCGGGGTCTGTGCCTGGCTGTGCACCACCACCGCTCGTGCGCACACCAGCAGGCCTGCCAAAAGCAGCACACTCCCGAGTTTCCTCGCTTGGCTCCGCGCCTTATCCACGCTCATAACGCCCCCATTTTGTGGCTCCGGCTGTCACTCCTTCGCCACACACACCCATTCTGAATTCCTCACTCTGGTATCACCACCGAACCGCTCTTCGCGGACATCTGCGCTCCTTCCGAATCCCGGATCACCTGGCGCACCATGTATTTGCCGGGTTTCAAGTCGAAGCTCGATTTCATGACCAATCCCGTGTGGCTCATCCTTTCGTAAGTCTTGTCCAGCAGCCGCATCTCCAGAATTTTCTCCCCTCCGGTCACAAAATTCCCGTTCTCATCAAAAATCACCGTCGCCACCGTCAAATCGTCGTAATTCCTTCCGTCCGCTTTCCGGAAG
>DATKPS010000182.1:0-9286 GCA_035524015.1 Candidatus Sulfotelmatobacter sp. | reverse complement strand
CGCGTGTGCGTCGACAAATTATCTTCGCCGTCGCTGATCAGAATCATCACGCGACGCACCACGTCTGGCTGGTCGCCCGGCGGACGCGGCGGATGGCTCAGTTCTTTGAAGCACGCATCGAAAATCGCGTCGTAAACCGCGGTTCCCCCGCCCGCCCTCGTTCGCAGAATATGATCGCGCAGCAGGCCGGTGTCCCCGGTGAACGCCTGGATGACCTGCGGTTCGTCGTCGAAGGTCATCACGAACGCCTCGTCCTTATTCCGCCGTAACACGCTATACAAAAAATTGTTCGCGGCGTCTTGCTCGAACTTCAGGCGGTCGCGGATGCTGTTCGAAGTGTCCAACAGCATGCCAATGCGCAAGGGCAGGTCGCTCTGCTTGCTGAAATATCGGATGTCCTGCGGAATGTTATCGTCCAGGACTTTGAAGTCCTGCTTCTCTAGATCCGGTACCAATTTATTGCGCCGGTCCAGTACGGTGAACAACACGTCCACCAAGTTCACCACCACCGGGATCGTGGTTTGGCTCTTTTGAATCTGTTCCTGCTCGGGCTTCGCGCCTGCTGGCGGCGCCGCGGCCGGTGGATTCTGGGTCTGCTGCGCAAAGAATGGCACCACCCCGCACAGCAGAACCACGAACAGCAGCGTGACTATTTTTGTTCGCATGTGTTCCGATTATAAGAAGCCGTGCAGCACAGCGTCAATTCGCTCCGTACTTTCTCCGGTCGCCGCCGCCAGCTTCCCCAAATACTCCCGCAACTCAGGTGGCAAGGGAGCCGTAAGCTCAATCCGTTTGCTGCTGTGCGGTTGGTCGAACCCAATCTTCGCCGCATGCAGGAAATTCCGGCCCAACGAAGGAAGCGTCGTTCGGCCCACGTGCAATTGCCCCGCTGCGCCGTACAGCGTGTCGCCCACCACCGGATGCCGCAGCGCTGAAAGGTGCACTCGGATTTGATGGGTTCGTCCGGTGTGCAGTTGTATCTGCAACAGGCTGGTTGCGTCGATCCGCGCCAGCACCCGCCAGTCGGTTCGCGCCGGCCGCGCATTTGGCAGCAAGTTCGCTCGCTGGGCGGTCATGCGTGTCCGGTGATTCGGATCGCGCGCAATCGCCAACTCAATTCTGCCCCGGTCTTCCCCCATGCTGCCCTGCGCCAGCGCGAGGTAGATCTTCTGGATCGCCCGCTGCCGGAAGGCTTCCGAAAGTTTCGCATGCGCGAAATCGTTCTTTGCCACAAGGACAATGCCGGACGTCTCTTTGTCTAACCGGTGCACAATCCCCGGCCGCAGCGGATCGTCCGATTGCGCCAGAGATTGTCCTCGCCCAAGCAGCGCGTTCACCAGCGTGCCGTGCGAAGTTCCCGCGCCGGCATGCACGCTCATTCCTGCCGGCTTGTTGACGGCGATTACATCTTCGTCCTCGTATAGCAGCTCCAGTGGAATCGTTTCCGGCTCGGCTCGCAGCGCCGGTCTCTCCTGGGGCACCACGTGGATCACGTCCTTCACGCGCACTTTGTGCGAGTCTTTGGCGGCCTTGCCGTTCAGCAGCACCAATCCTTCTTCGATCAACTCCTGCACCCGGGTCCGCGACAGCTCCGGAAAATGCGCCGCCACTACGCGGTCCAGCCGCGTCCCTGCCTCGTCCGCTTCCACCAGGAATTGGTGACGCGCTTCTTTCTCCACGGCCTCACCAGATGGTCTTGATACCAACCGCCTGTAATCGTCGATCGCGGGTTACGGCTGCACTAGCATCCCAGAGTGCGGAGACTTAACGCTTCGTGGAGTAATCGCCAGGCGTCAAGCGGCAACCGCCCGCTCTCCGTTAAGTAAACGATCTCAACCAGGGAAATGGCGGACAAGAACACCGGTGCATGCTTAGAAATGCTTTTGCGGATCGCCTCTAACGCAGGCGTCGACAATTTAAGCGGAGTGTGCAGGTACCAGATGGCGGAATGCGTGTCGAGCAGTGCGCTCACAGTTCGATATCTCGCGGAAAATTCCCCCACATTTCGCGCCGGGCCTGGACGATATCTTCTTCCGTGATGTGGATTTCGAGACCCACCCAGAGTCCCTCCAGGCTGCGGAGCGCCGCTTTCGTGCCGCCCTGTTCCAGAGATTTCACGAACTCCAGTACCGCGTGTTTCTTATCCGGCGGCAATTCGCGCACTTTTTCGACGAGTTTTTCCTCTAACGTCATCGCCTGCCTCGTTGCCCTTCAGTATACGCTCGTTTCCCAGCCAAACGCCGCACTCAAACCAGGCTCCCTGACGCCGCCAACTTCCCATACCAATAGCCCGAATCCTTGATGATGCGCCGCTGGTCCCGAAAATCGACATACGTCAGCCCGAACCGCTGCGTGTACCCCTCCGCCCACTCGAAGTTATCCAGCAAGCTCCAACAGTGATACGCGCGCACCTGCGAACCATCCTTCATCGCTCGTCCCAGCGCGCTGATGTATCCCCGCAGATACTCAATTCGCCGCGGATCTGGCACACGTCCGTGAACATCCGGCGCATCCAGGTACGAGCAGCCATTCTCCGTAATTTCCAGCACCGGCTTGTTGTACTCGCGCGTGATACGCATCACCAACTCATAGAAGCTGTCCGGCCACACTTCCCAGGCAAAATCTGTCAGCGGCCCTTGCGTGGCATCGAAAGCGTGTGCGCCAAACGCAGTCTCCCCTTGCCCTGGCGGAATGGCGGCAACCAGCTGCCGCCGGTAATAGTTGATTCCCAGGAAATCCAATGGCGCTTTGCAAAGTTCCATGTCGCCCGGTCTTACGCCCATGATTTCGTCTGGATTTCCAGCAGCGAACGCCTTCGGATACTCGCCTTTCAACGCTGGGTTCACGAACCACACGTTCCCGATGGCGTGCGCGCGGTCCGCCGCTTGCTTGTCTTCCACGCTGGCTGTGGCCGGTTCGCAGTTCGACATGCTGTACGCCGTACCCACCTGGAACTTTCCATTCACGGCCTTGATGACTTTGAACGCCTGGCCCTGGGCCATATTCACCACATGGCTCGCATGCATGGCCGCGCTAAAATCCTTTATCGCAGGTGCATGCCGGCCCCGCGCATATCCCAGAAACACAAACACCCACGGCTCATTAAAAATGCACCAATGCGAAACGCGATCACCCAGCGCCTTGGTCACCATCTCGGAATAATCGGTGAATCGTCCCACCATCTCGCGATTCGGCCAACCACCCGCATCCTGCAACGCTTGCGGCAAGTCCCAGTGATACAGCGTCGCCAGCGGCCGGATATTCGCCTCTTTTATCGTATCGGCCACGCGTTTGTAGTAGTCCAATCCTTTTGGATTCGGCTTGCCCGTGCCATTCGCCTGGATTCGCGGCCACGAAATCGAAAAGCGATAGCTCTTCACGTTCAGCTTTTTCGCGATCGCAATGTCTTCCTTATAGCGGTGGTAGGAATCGCAAGCCACGTCGCCGGTGTCCCCGCCCTTCACTTTGCCGACGGTGTGCGCAAACGTGTCCCAGATCGATACCCCTTTCCCGTCCTCATTCCATGCCCCTTCGATCTGGTAAGACGCCGTCGCCACGCCCCAAATAAACTCCTTGGGAAACTGGTACGGCACAAAAACGTTCGGCGCCTCCGGGAAACCCACGAAAGCGCCCGCCGAGACCGGCAGGGAGCTAACCGCGGCCGCGCCCAGCAGTCCGCCTATAAATTCCCGGCGAGGGAATCCGTTCGTGCGAGGAGCCATGCTTCCCCTCCTTCACTGAATCGTTATTTTAATGTTAATCCGAAGTGTGCTGCGGGAAGAATAGTACATCAATAACCAGGAGAATGGCGCCCACGGTTACCGCCGCGTCCGCCACATTGAAGGTCGGCCAGGGATTGAAAATGTGCCAGGGCAGAAAACGCAGCCAAACCTGCAGAAAATCAGTCACCGCCCCATGCACAATTCGGTCGGTCACATTTCCGGTGGCTCCCGCCAACAGCAGCGCCAGGCCCGCCGCGCTCAAGTTGTTCAACTGCCGGCTAGCCACCAACAACCAGGCAATTATCCCAATAATTACCACCGATCCGAGAATCAGCACATAACGCATTCCCGGTGACGAAGCATCGGCAAAAAAACTAAAGGCTATTCCCGGATTGCGTGAACGAATGAGCTCCAGAAAATGCGCCACCACCGTATGCGGAAAATACTCTTCCGGCCGCGACTCGATCCACGCCTTCGACGCGCGGTCCACAAATACCACGCCCAGCGTCAGCCACAACCACTGCAACCGCCGCGGAATAATCATGGATTCAAGTTTGTCCCGATCGAGGCCATCCGGTCCGCTCTGCGAAAAACAAAAATGCTGTCATCCTGAGGAGCGCGCCTTTCGCGACGAAGGATCCCAACCGACGCGTCTTGCCCGGTTGCTAACAGCATCGCGCTTTTGTTTTGTGCTTCTTTCACCTCATTCACTTCCTTTACTTCCTTCGGCTTTACTTCCTTCAATCTCCGCGATTGCCTCGCTGCATCGCTCGCAGATCGTCGGATACCGTGGGTTTTCTCCCACATGCACCGAATAATTCCAGCAGCGCTCGCACTTCTTCCCATCCGCCCGCTGCACCGTCACTTCCAGGCTCGGTACCGTCTCCGCCTTGAATTCTCCGGAGCCCGCATTGATCAGTTCCACTTGCGACACGATGAACAACCCCGGCAATTGCGCCAAATAATGCTTCAGCTTCGCCTTCAATTCCAAGTCGGCGTTCAGCAGCACCTTCGCTTCCAGCCCGGAGTTGATCAGCTTCTTCTCGTTGCGCGCTGCTTCCAGAGCCTTCAGCACTTCGCTGCGTACGCGTCCCAGCAATTCCCACGTGTCCACTTTCCCGCCGGAAAGTCCCGTGCGCAGTTCCGCCTCGCTGGGGAACAACGCCATATGCACGCTGTCCGGCTCGCCCGCCGCCTTCGGAAAATATTTCCAGATCTCTTCCGAGGTGAACACCAGGATCGGTGTCGCCAGGCGCACCAGCGCGCTCGTGATCTTCCACACCGCTGTTTGCGCCGAGCGCCGCGACTTGTTGTTCGGCGCCTTCGTGTACAAGCGATCCTTCAGCACGTCGTAGTAAAACGCGCTCAAGTCCACTACGCAAAAATCGTGGATCGCATGATAAATCCGATGGAATTCATACGACGCGTACCATTCCCGGCAGCGCTTCACCAGGTCCGCGGTACGCTCCAGCATCCACTGATCCATTTCGTCCAGTTCCGTGTTCGGCACTGCGTTCCGGCTCGGATCGAAATCAGCAAGGTTCCCCAACGCAAATCGAAATGTGTTGCGGATCTTCCGATATGCTTCGCTGAGCTGCGTCATCACCCGCTCGCTCATCTTCACATCGGCCTGATATTCCACCGACGAGACCCACACCCGCAAAATGTCCGCGCCCCACTTGTCGCAAATCTCCGAGGGCAGGATTACGTTTCCCAGCGATTTCGACATCGGCCGTCCTTGTTCGTCCAAGGTCCAGCCGTGCGTCACCACTTCGCGATACGGCGCCTTGTCCCGTACACCCACGGCGATCAGCAACGAACTGTGGAACCATCCGCGATACTGGTCCGGTCCTTCCAGGTACACATCCGCCGGCCATTCTTTGCCCTTCAACACCGCCAAGTGCGACGAGCCCGAATCGAACCACACATCCAAAATGTCATTCTCTTTGCGCCACTTCGTTCCACCGCACGAACACTTCGTTCCCGCCGGCAACAACTCTTCCGCCGAGTGCGTATACCAGGCGTCCGCGCCTTCTTTTTCAAACCACTTCACCACGTTGCGCAGCGCCGCAAAATCCTCCAGCCGTGTTCCGCACGCATCGCAATAGAACACGATGATCGGCGTGCCCCAAAACCGTTGCCGCGAGACACACCAGTCCGGGCGCTTCTCGATCATTTCGTACATGCGATCCTGGCCCCACGCCGGCAACCACTTCACCGTGGGAATCTGTGCCAGCGCTTCCTGCCGGAACGTTTCGGTGCCGCCCTTCTTCGCCTGGTCCATCTTGATGAACCACTGCTCCGTGGCCCGGAAGATCACCGGGTTGTGGCAGCGCCAGCAATGGGGATACGTATGTTTATAAGGATGATTCGCCAGCAGCGCTCCGCGGTCCGTCAGCAACTTCACGATAATGGGATTCGCCGTAAACACGTCCTTACCCTTGTATTCCGGCAAACCTTCCAGGTACACCCCGCGATCGTCCAGCGGTGCGTACACCTCGATTCCATACTTCTGCCCGGTCACGAAGTCTTCCGCGCCATGACCCGGCGCCGTGTGCACGATGCCGCTGCCTTGATCCAGCGTTACGTAATCCGCCAGCACTCCCGGCACCTGAATCGGCAGGAATGGGTGTTGAAACTTCATGCCCTCGAAATCTTGCCCCTTGATTCGCACCAGTTCGTGCACCTGTTTCAAGTCGCAATCTGCTTGCAGCGCCGCCACACGGTCCGCCGCCAGTAGTAATTTCCCTTTTTCTGTCTGCACCACCACGTATTCATAATCAGGATGAAACGCCAGCGCGCGGTTGTGCGGAATCGTCCATGGCGTGGTCGTCCAGATCACCGCGGAAACATCTCCGCCTAGCTTTTCCGCGCCGCCGGTTCCTCCTCCCACCACCTTGAACGTCACCCAGATCGACGGGCTGGTGTGGTCCTCGTATTCCACCTCCGCTTCCGCCAGCGCGGTGTTGTCGTGGATGCACCAATACACCGGCTTGCGTCCGCGATACACGTAGCCCTTTTCCATGAAATCCAGAAAGGCGCTGGCGATGGTCGCTTCGTATCCATGGCTCATGGTCAGATACGGATCATTGAACTGTCCAAACACGCCCAGCCGCTGGAAATCCTTCTTGTGTTGCTCCACATAACGCGTGGCGTAATCGCGGCAACGCTGCCGGAATTCTGACGGCGTCACCTTCCCTTTGCCGCCTAGTTCCTTCTCCACTTGCGTTTCAATCGGCAGTCCGTGGCAATCCCAGCCCGGCACGTATGGCGCGTAGTGCCCCGCCATGCTCTTCGACTTCACGATCATGTCTTTCAGGATTTTGTTCAGCCCCGTGCCCAGGTGAATCGTTCCCGTCGGATACGGCGGTCCGTCGTGCAGCACAAACAGCGGCTTCCCTTCGCGCACTTTCAGGATGCGCTCGTATAATTTCTCGCCCTGCCAAGCCGCCAGTTGCTTCGGCTCGTTCTGCGGCAGACTTGCCTTCATCGGAAAGTCCGTTTTTGGCAGGTTCAGCGTCTTCTTCAGTTCCAGTGGTTCGCCCATACGATAGCGTTATTGCATCCCTTCTAAACTCCGCCACTCTACGCCCTCGCAGGTCAGGGCAAAGTTCATACATCGGTTGTACGGCGGGAAATTCCGGAAGCAGTGTAACCACAAATGTTACCGCACTCAGCCCACAGACGAAAGCGCACCCCTATGGAGTGCGGCAGCGTGCCGCCGCTTTTACGGCCCACCCGCACGCACCCAACCTTACCGTAGCCCGCACACTCTCAACGTGTCCGAGTAGCGGCGGGTCTTCAGGCCCGCTCTTTCCCACGCTGCCGGATGTCCCGCGCTCTCGCCGCAGCCTGCAAACCCCATTTCCACACGCGCAACGCGCACGTCAAACCCTCCAACTCCTACCATCGAAATCTGTTATAATCCCCGGAAGCGGTGTCAGCCGTGCGGGGATCGCGCAACCTTTCCCAGCTAGCGCGAATCATAACGGCTGTGCGAACATTTCGCGGTAAAACCGCGTCTAAATGAAGCAGAGGGACAAAGGTGCCTGGAATTACTAACCTCCTTCCCGACGATATTCGACCGAAGCGCACGGGACCCGAAGAAGTCATTCCTGTGTCCGACGCCGCGTTGCCGAACTTCGGCACCCCGGCCATCCTAATTCCCGACAATTTCTGGTCCAATCTGAAGCAGTTCCTCTTCGAGCGCCCCGTCAAGGTCAGCGAGCGTAGCGACGTACCTTTTCACAAGAACACCTTCGGCTCCGGGCTCCGGGAAAATCTCCAGTATTTCTTCTCTTCCCCCAGTGCCCCAAAGACTGTCACCAACAAGCGTCTCGAGGTCGACTGGGGCGGGAATTTCGGCAGCTTCAAAGACCGCATCAAGGATTTCTTCAATCCACCGAAACAGGCGCCTCTTCCGGCGGGCATTAAGCCCATTAAGGTCAAGGACATCTGGTCCAAGGACGAGAATTTTGGGTACACTCAAGCCATCGCTTTTGCGGTGCATGCCGGTGTGATTGCACTCCTCATCGTGCCCTTGTTCATCTTCACCAGACCCACCAAGGCAGTCAGCAAGGTGAGCGCCGTGACGCCTATTGACCTTTCTCCCTATATCGCCAAGCTGCCCGCGGGTGCGGACAAGGCTGGCGGCGGTGGTGGTGGCGGTGACCGTTCACCTCTGCCTCCCACCAAGGGCAAGGCTCCGCGCTTCAGCATGACGCAATTTACTCCGCCAACCGCGGTCATCAAGAATCCGAACCCGAAGCTGGCCATGGATCCCACGCTCCTCGGACCACCGGATCTTAAGGTTGCCAATCCGAACCTTTCCAATTTCGGCGATCCCATGGCTTCTGTGGTGAATATGTCCAATGGACCCGGCGGTGGTGGCGGCATCGGTACCGGTGAAGGTGGCGGTATTGGCAGCGGCAGCGGCGGCGGTCTCGGCCCCGGCGAAGGCGGCGGCACCGGTGGCGGCAAATTCCATGCCGGCGTGAACGGCATTGGTATGCCCAGTTGTTACTACATGCCCAATCCTCCTTACTCAGAAGAAGCGCGCAAGGCCAAATACTCCGGCATCGTCCTGGTCGAAGCCGTCGTCAACACCGATGGCCACTTGTCCGACATGCGCCTGATTCGCAGCCCCGGCCTCGGCCTCGACGAGAACACCCTTACCACCATGAAGACTTGGCGCTGCAAGCCCGTCACCGGCCCCGGCGGCAAGCCCATTCCAGTCATCGTCCCCTTCGAAGTCAACTTCCGCCTATACTGATCAAGGTTTTCTCTTCGTAGGGGCGCAGCACGCTGCGCCACACGTTCGCACGGTCCCTGCGTCTTGGCTTGTCTCGTCTTTGTAGGGCGGGGGGCCGTTCGTTTTTCGCGCACCCAAAGTTCTCCCGACAATTCCCCAGAATCTTCTCCTATTGACATTCTATAGGTAGCCTCCTACCATCCTCTCCTATGCCGTTCCTCGAGAAACCCCGCGCCTTCTTCCGTAACCTCTTCTCGTCCCGCGCCATCGACGCCGATCTCGACAACGAAGTCCGCTCCCACCTCCAAATGCT
>DATKPS010000181.1:0-29048 GCA_035524015.1 Candidatus Sulfotelmatobacter sp. | reverse complement strand
CAGACTGGCGCGTGGTTTCAGAACGACATACGCGTGCAGTTGCATCTCAAGCACACCTTTGGGATCTGGAATGCCGACGATGAAAGACTCGGACACAGCGGGATGAGCGTTCACGACTTTTTCGATTTCCCGCGGGTTGATGCCAAGAACTTGACGCCGCGCGAAAAGCGCAATACGGGCTGCGTGTGAGCAACGCATGAGCATCTGCTGAAGCCCGCACAAACCCCGTCAGCGCAAGCTAGACTTGGTCTATGATGCGGCCACGTTCCTGACCAGGCCTGGAGCCGGCTTGGGCCGGGGACGCAATAGCAAATAGAAAGCCACGACGTGCGTGATCATTAGCGCTGGCACGTAGATGATCGGGATCGCATATGCTGCGCCCAACTGTCCGGCCATGGCGGGAACGCCGGTCCGGATGGCGTGGTAATAGTCAAGAAGAAGGTCGATCAATCCCACCACATTGAACGCAACCACGAACAGCCAAAAGAGGGAGCGCATTCGTATCGTCAGCAGCGCGAGGATGGCCAGTACACCGGTTGCGAAGTCCCAGTAGGCGGCGAACGGGGCGAAGCCAGCAGGCAGGGAGCCGACGACGCCTGGAAGGATAAAGACCAGGCCGAAGAAGCGGAAGCTGTGCAGAGTGGCGATGGCGCGTTGTGCTGCTACCAAGTCCATCGATTTAAGCCTCGGCAGCAGGTATGCGCCGAAGCAAAGCAGCCAAGCGACATAACCCAGAACGAGCTGTAATCGGAAGATGGTTTCGGGTGACATGGAACCTCCTTAGGCGTTAGATGTATATGCATCTATTTCGTCACGCAAAATCTCATGCCTCCGCCGCCGCTTCGGTCATTTGCGATACCGTGTCGCCCATGCGTCTCCAGCCCGCATTACCAAGTTTTCGTCGCAGCCTTTCTTCGGCAAACTGCCAGTATGGTTGAGCCTCTGCGAGTCGCCGCTTGCCTCGCTTGGTCAGGATAAATCGGCGTTCTCGCCTATCTTTTCCGCGCCTGGCCGCCACCCAACCCTCCCGAAGCAGGATCCTCAATGTCCGTGTGAGCGTAGTGCTATCCATCGCGAAACCAGCACTTAGAGTCTTTTGATTGGTTTCTCCCGCCGCAGCGAGTGCCGTGAGCAAGCCGAACTGTGTAACCTCAATTCCAGTCTTTCGCAGTTCTTGATCGTAGATCCGCGTAACCATGCGCGTGAGGCGGCGAAGGTTTTGACAGGCGCAGGGGAGTGCGAAGAGCGTCTGGGGGGCCGCTTTGGCCGGAGCCTCTGCTTTCATATTATATGTATATACATATAGTATTGATCGATGTCAAACTGCGGGCTGCAGGAATTTGCTGCTGGATGTCCGCGTCTGCTCGAACGCAAGGGTGGAAAGGTTAACAAGCGTGTCGGCGAGTCGTTTCTGTTTGGAGGGATGCAGAAACGTTGCTAAAATTGTGAGGTTGCGGGAAGCCGGGGAATTGCGCCGTGCGAAACTCGAGCCGCAGTGCATCCGCAGCCGAGTCGGCTGCGGCGAAATCCCTGCACCAAATGCAGCAGTGGCATCTCCAGTGCAATGAGTGGTCCAGTTTTAGGGGCGTAGCTCAGTGGTAGAGCAGCGGCCTTTTAAGCCGAAGGTCGTGGGTTCGATCCCCACCGCCCCTACCAAAACCACTCAATTACAATTGCTTATCGCTGGATTTAACAACAATAAGCCGTAACAACAATTGAACTATTTCGTCTAGCCTTTCGCGTTCCAGTTGCGTGAGAACAGGAAGCCAAGAAGGAAACCCAATGCCGCACCTATCAATAGATGCAAGAGGCGTTGGGAAATAGTCTTACCATCGAACACCAAGAACGCTGCGAAAGCCATTCCCGCTGTCCAGTCAAGTATCTTCCATTCGTTGGTACGTCTCGTTCTCCACTCCACAATGCGATTCACGCTAGACATTTTGAGTTCACCGCGTACTAGGCAAGCCTTGCAGCGCGGTTCTCAACTGCATCACGCTGCTGACTTCCCATGTCATGTCTTTTTGGGCCTCAATTGAGCGGACACCCGAGGCTGCTCCGAAATGATGGATGTATGCAATATGCGAATTGCTGCACGCCCCCGTGGAGTTTCTTTAGGTCATGCTGGAACTGATAAGAATATCTCTCTTCTTCTTCGGAGATGTATATTCCCAAGAACCCAAACCAGAGCAACAACTCTAGGACCCTCTGCACTTCTTCCTCAGGCACGCCAGAGGTTTTTAATATATTTTCCACTTCCGTCTTTGGAATTATCCATGGGGGCCCAATGAACCCGTAAGGATTTGGAACCAGCAACGCCTGAATTGGCGATTGGCCAGCACTTCTTTTGCGGATAACCCGGGGATGAGAAGGAGACTCCTCGAGAAGGGATGTGAGTATGAGAGGAGGAACGAGAGAATAAAAAAGGAGACTCCTTCTGATTTGTCATTATCCATTCTGGACGCAGGTTGTCGGTCTGCCAGCGGACTGAGTGCGCCAACGGACCAATACATTGGTCAGCGGAATCCTGTAGCCGCTAGGTCTGCGTAGGTGTAGCATCAAAAAAGGAAGACCCTCGCCGGTTGGTCTCAAGAAGTAAGCCATGATTGCAAAATCCAGAAAAAGCGATTCCGGGTCGGTCCGAGCCGAAGCAAATCACATCCTGCAAGAACTCCCGGTTAGGGAATATGAACGGCTTGCCCCGCACTTGCAACCGGTGCCACTGGTGCAAGATCAAGTGATCTTTGAGGTAGGGGCGCCGATTTTGGGCGGTTATTTTGTCAATAGCGGCCTGGTCTCCCATCTGACGGTAATGGGGAACGGAGACAGCGTAGAGGTTGGCCTTTTGGGGAACGAGGGGTTTGCGGGGTTGCCCATTCTGTTGAATATTGCGCATTCCTCAGCGCGCATAACCGTGCAAATCACCGGCGACGCCATGAGAATCAACGCGGACGCACTCCACGAGCTTCTGCCTGAGCTGCCCATGCTGGAGAGGCTTTTGTCTCGGTTCACCTACTTGCAAGCGTTGCAAGCGCAACAGATTGCTGCGTGCAACCGCTTGCATGAGGTGGACGAGCGCTTGGCGCGATGGCTCTTGATGACCCAGGATCGCGTGCGCCTGGAAATCCTGCCACTCACGCATGATTTGCTTGCCGGCATGCTGGGTACGCGTCGATCCAGCGTAACCGTGGCGGCTGGTATCTTGCAAAGAGCGGGAATTATCGACTACCGCCGCGGGAAAGTGCACATTCTAAATCGCCAAAAGCTCGAAGAAGCCGCCTGTGAGTGCTATGCGGTCGTAAACGCGCAGCTGCGCACCTACCTCGAGACCGGCATGGTCACCCGGCCGCACATTTGATCCCAGGTCGTCTAGCGCATCGTTCCCTAAGTAATGCAGCGCACAGAGTGCGGCGTCCCACCGACAGCCTTTCGCGGATGTGGCTATGCTGGTAAACGGGAGCGTCCAATTCACGTGGGCGATCACGCAGACATCCAGGAAATAAAAGAGAACGAACTGCTAGGCGCCTTGCCCGCGGATGATTTCGCGCGTCTGCTGCCGCGCCTTGAATCCTTGGCTCTTCCGCCTTTCGAGATTTTATATGATTTCGGCGATGAGATTACTCATGTGTATTTTCCGAATCGGAATACCGTGGTCTCCACGCTCTGCAGGACCGACGAAGACGTCAATGTGGAGGTCGCGCTGTGCGGCAACGAAGGAGTGGTGGGGTTAAGCGCGCTTTTCGGGGCTCCCACCAGTCCTTACCAAAATTTAGTGCAGGTGGGGGGGTCGGGCTCGCGGTTGACGGTTGCCGACGCGAAGGAGGAGTTCAAGAGGGGAGGCGTTTTTCAGGAACTGCTGCTGCGGTTTACGCACTTGCTGTTGCTGCAGACTTCTCAGACTGCGCTCTGTAACCGGATCCATTCAGATGAGGAACGGCTCGCTCGCTGGTTGCTTCTCAGCGACGACCGGATTGCCAGCAGTCAATTGCCGCTGCCCAGGGAATTGCTGGCCAAGATGTTGGGCAGGAATCATTCCGGAGTAAGTATCGCCGCCTCATCGTTAGAAAAGGCCGGACTCATCAGTTACAACGGTGCCGAACTTGTTATCGTTGATCGCGAAAAACTAGAGACCGTGGCATGCAGTTGTTATTGGGTCGTCAAGAGGCAGCGCGGCAAGACCGTCGATTCTTAGACCACGCTGACTCTCCATTCCAAGCCGTGAAACATTAGTGTCGAATGCAGGCGTTACTCAGCCAAGTGAGTAGATGGTTTGGTTGCTCGTCCGTTTTCGAGAACACTTCTCGAATACCCACTGCTTGCGCCTCCTTCAAGAGTTGATCCGTGTGGTGCCCCGTATACATCAACAGCAAGGTGCGCGGTGCAAATTTCGAGATCTGCCGCGCGGCCTCCAGGCCATTCATAACCGGCATCTGTAAATCCAGGATCACCGCGTCGGGTCGCAGCTCGCGTACTTTCTCAACCGCAATTGCCCCGTTTTCCGCTTCGCCGCAGATGTACAGCTCACGATTCTCATCGATTACAGCCCGCAGGTATTTGCGGATCAGTTCGCTATCGTCGACAATCAGGACTGACAACAAGCCCTTCATCCCCTGCGAAATTCCTGGGCCGTCGTGCGGTGCGGCTGCGGTGGGCACGACGAGGGAGGCAATTCCCACGCTATTCTTTCTGACACCGGCAAAGATATACGCTAGATACTGTACGGTATGGCACACTTGTCGGTTTGATAGGCGACATTATGGCTCTGGGACATGGGGGCCGCATCTGTCTCGGCGATTTTCGCCATGGTCTTAGCGGTTTGCTAGGCCGGTAGCGGGTGTCCGATTTCCTATATCGCCATCGGGGCTAAGAAGCTCAGCGTACAGTCCGATATGTTCTTTTACCATGCGCTGCTGCGAGAAACAGTTCCGTGCCCGTTGTTTGGCAGCTTCGCCCTTGCGCGCGACGATTTCGGGATGATCCAGAACCATTCTCATGCATTCTGTTAGCGCTCCCACATCGCCTGCAGGAATGAGCAAGCCGCAATCGTCCACCACTTCCCCCAATCCACCTATGTTCGAAGCGATCACCAACTTGCCTCGCATCATCTGCTCAATGGCAGCCAAGCCCGCAGTTTCTTCACAAACCGAGGGCATCAACGCCACGCTTACTTCCTCGAGCGCCGCCTGAAAAAGGTTGCCGGTAAGAAATCCCGTGAATTGCACGCGTCCTTGCACTCCCAGTTGCGCTGCTTGCGCTTGGAGTTCTGCCCGCTCTGGACCATCTCCCACAAATTTGACGCGGAAATTGTATCCGGCCGCCTGCAGTGTCTTCGTGGCCTGGAGGATGAGCGGCAATCCCTTCTGACTCACGAATCGACCGACAAATGCGAAACACAGGTGGTTTTCCGCCGCTGCCTGAATCGCGTGCAATGGCGGCGTAGCCGGACCGCTGTTTTCCGGAACGCCCAAATAGATCACGCGCGATCGAGGAAGCTTCAGCCGGTCGAGCACGTGTTGCGTCACGGGGACATTCACATCGGCTTGTTGGCAGAGCCAGCGTCGCGGGAATGTGAGCAACAGGGCCCGGAGGCTTGCGAATCGCCCATCCGTCACTGCGGTGCAGCGTAGGCACTCCAGATAATCCTGCGCGAGGAAATACCCCGGGCAAATGTTTTTCGCCGGTTCCTGGACCAGTAGACCGTTCGGACATACCGGTGGGTAGGTATGCTGCTCGATAATGATCGGCTTCCTCTTCAGCCAGGCGATCAACAAAGGCAGAAGGGAAGGGCCCGTCAATTGGATGATGTCGGCCTCGTTCACGAGCTTCAGCAAACGGCGGAAGCTCGGCTGGCGCACCACGGGAAAGGGAAGTTTCAAATCATCGAAGTTTTTCGCAGGTGTCGGGGTCGTGACCGTGACGTCACCGGACCATCGGTCACGGAGCGCCGCTAACCCCTCAGCCAAAAGCAGAACATGTTTTTCGACACCGCCAACACTCGGTGCAAAAAAGTGACTGTAAATGAGGACCTTCATCCGCCAGTTCTCTTCGGTCAAACACACCTTTTTTAAACTCTCAAAAAACGGAGCCATTTGAAAGAGCAAAGAAAAACAATGAGAGCACCAACTCCCGCTCGATACGGGAAGCGTATCGAGCCCCGTGGAGGTCCCCGATCCTTGGCACGGATAGGGGGATTAGGGGCAACTAGCGTACAGAAAGACATCTCGGTCCCGAATCCCTTAGGCGTAAGCCGTGGTGTGCCTAAAGCAAAAGCGAAGCAGCCCTACAGCTTTTCGTGTAGTAGTGGTTCCGAAGAAGTCCTGCTATCCTGCGCAAACAACTTGACGGATCGGGTCGGTCACTGACCCTTGTAGGCCTTCAGCGTGACTGAATCGGACGGACTATCGACGTGGCACGTGATTTCAACTGTTTTTTGAGGGATATGCATGAGCAAAACGTTACAAAATTCCAGCACTATCCGGCTTGCGGAAGTGATCTCCAGTCACGAAGACGCGATTTTGGCAGATTGGATTAAGGAAATGAGTGCGGCCGCGCGCGGCTCCGATTTAATGAAAGATGGCGAACTGCGAAGTCAGTGCACGCAATTCCTGCGGCTGCTGCGGCAAGGCGTCGAATCCGGAAATCTGGATCTGGAATCTGTCGCATGGAAGCCGCTCCGGGACTTGTTAGAGGATATTTCGCGCTCTCGGGCGCAACAGGGTTTTACACCATCGCAAACCGCCACATTCGTTTTTTCCGTAAAGAAACCGCTGTTCTCGATTTTGAAGGAGCGCTTCAGTAGCGAGCCGGATGCGCTGGCTTCCGGACTTTGGAACGCCACCGAAGTAATCGACTCCCTGGGGCTCTACACCGCGGAAGCGTACTTGAAGACACGTACGGAGCTTATTCGACGCCAGCAAGAAGAAATGCTGGAACTGTCGACTCCGGTCGTGAAGCTGTGGAATGGGATTTTGGCTTTGCCGATCATTGGGACCCTGGACAGCGAGCGCACACAGGTAGTGATGGAGGCGTTGCTCGAAGGCATCGTAAAAACAAATTCCAAAGTCGCCATTATCGACATCACCGGTGTGCCGACCGTCGACACGCTGGTGGCGCAACATCTTCTAAAAACCGTCACCGCTGCCCGCCTTATGGGCGCCGACTGCATCATCAGCGGCGTGCGTCCGCAGATTGCGCAAACCATCGTGCATCTGGGCATTAATTTGTTGGACGTGGTAACCAAGGCCACTCTCTCGGACGCTTTCGCCCTGGCCCTGCAACGCACCGGCATGAGCCTGGAGCACACTAACGTCAAAGCGAAGGGCGTATAACCTTTGGAAAAGATACCAATTCTGCGCATGGGTGAGTTTCTGCTGGTGACCATCCAGGTGGACATGCACGACCGCCTGGCCATGACTCTGCAAGAAGATCTGACCAACCGCATCAGCGAAACCGGGGCTCGCGGCGTGCTCATCGATATTTCCAGCCTGGAAATTGTGGATTCCTTCATTGGCCGCATGCTGGGGAACATTGCGGCGATGTCTCGCATCCTGGATGCGCAAACGGTGGTAGTAGGAATGCAGCCGGCGGTGGCCATCACCCTGGTGGAGTTAGGCATGTCGCTGCAGGGAGTGCGCACGGCGCTCAACGTGGATGCGGGAATGGAAGTGCTTCGGCAATCTGTGGATGGTCAAAGGACAACGGAAGAATGGCCGTAGTGCATAGCGACACCATGGCGGTCTCTTCGGAAGCCGACATTGTTGCTGTGCGCCGGCGTGTGCGTGAATTGGCCAATCAGGTTGGGCTGTCGCTGGTCGACCAGACCAAACTGGTAACCGCGGCCAGCGAGCTTGCGCGGAACACGGTGGTCTATGGCGGGGGTGGCACTTTGCAACTCGAATCTTTGAATGGCCCGCGCACTGGCGTGCGGCTGATATTCAGCGATCAGGGCCCCGGAATCCCCGATATCGAATTGGCCATGCGCGACGGTTTCACGACAGGGACCGGGCTGGGCCTCGGATTGGGCGGGGCCAAGCGCTTGGTCAACGAATTCGAAATCCAATCCAGCGTTGGGCGCGGCACGAAAGTCGCTCTGACACGCTGGAAATAGGAAAGTGAATGCTCACCCGGGTCACCGATTCTTCGCATGCAGGGGAAGCCAGACGGCAAGTCGCAATTTTTGGCGAAGAAGCGCAGCTCGGTGAAATCGAACGGGGCGCGCTGGCCATTGTAGCGACGGAGATGACTACGAATGTCTTGAAGCACGCCGGAAGCGGTGTGGTCCTGATTGATAGCATCGGGCAAAACGGTTATCGTGGCGTGCGCCTGCTCGGACTCGACCAGGGCCGTGGCATCCGCGATGTAGCCGCCGCCCTCCAGGACGGATACTCCAGCAGCGGCTCCGCGGGCAATGGCCTAGGGGCCATCAAACGCCTCTCCAGCGAATTCGATATCTACAGCGTTCCCAACAGCGGCACGGCGATTCTTTCCGAGATTTGGCCCAAGGATCAAAAGCCGCACCGAGAGGTCTGGCCATTGCAAGTCGGCGTTGTGAGCACGCCGATCAAGGGCGAAGACGTGTGCGGTGACGGGTGGTCGGTCAAAAAAATGGGAGACGCGACGCTACTGATGGTTGTCGACGGGCTGGGCCATGGAATTATGGCGGCGGAAGCGGCGCGAACCGCCGAGTCCGTTTTCAACCAGTCCAAAACGGCCGGCCTGAGTGGAATTCTGCGAGACACGCACGACGCGCTGAAAAAAACGCGGGGCGCGGCAGTAGCGATGGCGGCGATCGAACCCGAGCGAGAACAGTTGTCCTTTGCCGGCGTTGGGAACATCGGGGCGTCGATTGTCACGCCGAGCACCAGCCGAGGCATGGTGTCGCACTACGGAACTGTGGGCCACTATCTCGACAGAATTCAGGAATTCCAGTTTCCTTGGAGCGCGGAGAGCCTCCTGATTGTGCACTCCGACGGCCTGAAGACCACTTGGAATTTGGAGCATTATCCCGGGATCTGGCAAAAACATCCTGCCCTGATCGCCGGCGTTTTGTATCGCGATTTCACCCGCGATCGCGATGATGTCACCGTGTTGGTGGTCAAGAGCTCGGCGGGAGCTGGCCAGCCATGAACTTGAAACTGATAAGGATGGAAATACGTTACGAACGGGATGTGGTGCTGGCCCGCCAGCGAGCCCGCGCCGTGGCGGCCGCGTTGAAATTTGACGTGCAGGCGCAAACGCGTTTGGCCACCGCGGTTTCGGAAATTGCCCGCAATGCGTTCCAGTATGCGGGGGGCGGTTTTGTCGACTTCGAGATCGAGAACGGCGAAACGCGAATGTTAGTCATTTCAGTTCGCGATCGAGGGCGCGGAATCCCGAACCTCGACGAAATTCTCGCCGGCAAATACGTTTCGAAAACAGGCATGGGCCTGGGGATAATCGGCGCAAAGCGGCTGCTGGACCATTTCCATATCGAGTCCAAAAAAGAACAAGGTACGGTGGTAACGCTGGGCAAAGCCATTTCGAGTAGACTTGCGCGACTGAGCGACAACGAACTTCACGCTCTGCTGACCACCGTAGACCGCCAGGCCGCGCAAGATCCTTATGCCGAGTTGCAAGAGCAAAATAAGGAGTTGATGCGCACTCTGGAAGAGTTGCGCGAACGCCAGCAGGACTTGGCGCAGTTGAATCGGGAACTGGACGAAACCAATCGCGGCGTGGTCGCCCTGTATGCGGAATTGAATGACAAGGCCGATTTTCTGCAGCGCGCCTCGGAATTGAAAAGCCATTTTCTTTCGAACATGAGTCACGAATTCCGCACCCCGCTGAATTCCATCCTGGCACTCAGTCAAATTCTGCTGGATCGCATGGACGGCGAACTCTCCTCCGAACAGGAAAAGCAAGTTTCGTTTATTCGACGGTCGGCCCAGGACCTGACCGACTTAGTGAACGATTTGCTGGATCTCGCGAAGGTAGAAGCCGGGAAAGTCACCATCCGGGCGGCGTCCTTCAACGTGGAAAGCTTTTTCGCTGCTCTGCGTGGCATGCTCCGTCCCTTGCTCCTGCAGAATTCGTCCGTGTCTTTGGTGTTTGAAGATCCGGTGGATATTCCCGAACTGTATACAGACGAAGCCAAGATCTCTCAGATCTTGCGCAACTTCATTTCCAATGCTCTGAAATTTACGGAACGAGGTGAAGTGCGAGTTTCCGTGCGCACGGGACACGATGATACAGTCATCTTCTCTGTCGCCGATACGGGGATTGGGATCGCTATCCAGGATCAAGAGCGCATTTTTCAGGAGTGGGAACAGGTCGAGGGCAAGATTCAAAAGACCGCCAAAGGAACGGGACTCGGCCTGCCATTGTCCAAGAAACTCGCGCAGCTGCTCGGTGGAGACGTTTACGTCAGAAGCGAACCGGGCGTGGGCTCGACATTCTTTGTTGCCGTGCCCGTTCAGTATCGAGGCGAGCGAGAGGCAGTGTACGTTCCGGACATCAAGCGGGAATTGGACTCGACGAAACTGCCGGTCCTGGTGGTCGAAGATAATCGCGAAGCCCTTTTCATCTATGAAAAATATCTGAAGGGAACCGAGTTTCAAGCCATCCCGGCGCAGGACCTGCGGGAAGCGCGAAAAGCGCTGCAATCGTTCAAGCCCGTCGCTATCGTTCTGGACATCCTTCTGCAAGGCGAGCATTCCTGGCAGTTCCTTCAGGAGCTGAAACAGAGTCCGGCGACCAAAGAGATTCCCGTGTTTGTAATCACCGTGGTGGAAAACGAGAAAAAAGCCCTGGCCCTCGGCGCTACTGGTTTTCACTCCAAGCCGATCGATCGCGGATGGTTGCTGAACCAGTTGCTGACTTCTATCTCCCAGGAGCTTGGCAAGATTCTGATTGTCGACGATGACGAGATTTCGCGTTACCTGGTCAAAGGCCTGTTGGCCAATCGCGGTTACCGCCTGCTGGAGGCGCACGGGGGGAACGAAGGATTGCGCTTGGCTCGCGAAAACCGGCCGAACCTCATCGTGCTCGATCTGAGTATGCCGGACCTGGACGGTTTCTCAGTCCTCGATACTTTGAAGAATGATTCCGACACTAAGGATATCCCCGTGGTCATTTACACTTCGCAGGTGCTGGAAAGCCCGGACCGCGCGCGCTTGCATCGGGCGCTCGATATTATTCCTAAGGAAATCACTTCACGAGAGAACGCCGGAGCGCGCTTTGTCGAAGTGCTGGCGAAAGCAGGTTTAGATTTGAGAAGTTCCAAGGGGCAAGCCTGACCGCGCTGCGTCCGCGGGACCACATTACCTAGGAGCGTTAGGACACGAAATCATGTTAGACAACAGAAATGCCACTATCCTCGCCGTTGACGACAACGACGCACTCCGTTACTCGCTCTCCCGTACCTTACAAGGCGGCGGTTACAACGTGGTGGAAGCGCGAAACGGCGCCGAAGCCCTGCGTCTCGCCGAGAACTGCCCCGATTTGATCACTCTGGATGTGCAACTACCGGATACCAATGGCTTCGAGGTCGGCCGCTTGTTGAAGGCCAATCCGCGCACCAAGAACATCCCCATACTCCATATTTCCGCCACCTTTGTGGAACCGGAATATCGCGTACGTGGGCTGGAAGTGGCGGATGGCTATCTCGCGGAGCCGATTTCCCGCGAGGAGCTACTGGCCACCGTTGCGGCTTTGTTGCGTCTGAAGCAGGCAGAACGGGAAGCGCAGATGCAGGCCACACAGGCGGAGCAGGCCAGACGCGACCTCGAGAAGGCTCATGACGAACTGGAACTCAAAGTGAGAGAGCGCACGCGGGAGCTGGACGAACGCAATCGTGAGATTCGCGACCTCACGGGCCGCTTGCTGAAATTGCAGGATGAAGAGCGCCGGCGCCTCGCTCGCGAATTGCATGACAGCACCGGGCAGATGCTTGCCGCCATGAAAATGAATCTGTGCCAGTTGAGCGACCAAGCCAGCGGTCGGGACACCGAGTCGCTGGTCAAAGAAACCATCGCGCTCAACGATGAGTTGTGCGGGCACCTACGCACCATGTCGTATCTGCTGCATCCACCGCTTTTGGACGAACTGGGTTTGGCTTCGGCGCTGGCCTGGTATGCCGAAGGCTTCACGCAGCGCGGCAAAATCGTCGTCGATTTGGAGGTCAGTCCCGACTTCACGCGCTTACCGGAGGACCTTGAGCTCACCGTGTTTCGCGTTGTGCAGGAGTGCCTGACGAATATTCACCGTCATTCCGGGAGTTCCAGCGCGAAGATCCGCCTGACGCAAACTCCCGAAGAGGTGCGCGTGGAAGTTATCGATGCGGGCCGCGGCATTCCTGCGGACCGCATGCGCGATGGAAAAATTGTTCCGGGCATCGGCATAATGGGCATTCACGAGCGTATGAGGCAATTGGGTGGCAACCTCGAAGTAAACTCCTCTGACAAAGGCACCACCGTTACGGCGACTCTACCTTTGCAGCAACGTGCAAAGTTCTAGCGGCCGGAAAGGTCTTCGCACCGGTCTCGCAATCTGGCGATGGTGACCAGGCAACGCAGAACCTCCCCGACGCTCCAGGCTTGCGCCACACAGCCGCGGTGGATGTAAGGTGGCTCGGCATCGAAAATCTCTCCAATGGAGCCCACCGCGCCGTGCATCAAGCGCTGGTCAAATGCCGCCAGCAACGCGCCAGCGCGATCCAGTTCGTCGGGATGAACTTTGAGCCATGCATCTAGATAAGGACCAAGCAGCCATGGCCAGACGGTCCCCTGGTGGTAAGCAGCATCACGATCGCGCAGGCTTCCGAAATATTTGGGCTTGAAATTCTTGTCCCGCGGCGAAAGCGTGCGCAAGCCTACCGGAGTCAGCAGTTCGTGTTCAACGCAATGCAACACGACGGCCCATTTGTCTTGTGCCAGAACCGGGAAGTCCAGCGAAATGGTCAGAAGCTGATTGGGCCGCAAAGACGGATCATCTCCCTGTTCCCCATCGACCACATCGTAAAGGTAGCCGCCCGCCTCATACCAAAAGCGCCGTTGAAACGATTCGCGGCACAGTTGTGCATGCGCTTCCATTTCGGCCGCTTTGCCAGACGGACCTTGGGATTGCAGCCATTTGGCCATGTAACACAGCGCGTTGTACCACAGCGCGTTAATCTCGACGGCTTTGCCGCGGCGCGGCGTCACCACCCAATCTCCCACTTTCGCGTCCATCCAAGTGAGCTGATAACCGGGCGCGCCCTGGCGCAGCAAGCCGTCCGCCGGATCCACGCCAATGCCAAAATCGGTTCCTTGCAAGTGGAACTGAATAATTTGTTGTAGCTGCGGAAGAAGCTGCGACAGAAACAGTTGATCGCCGGTGGCGCCGACATATCGGGCAATCGCATGGAAGAACCACAATGTGGCATCTGCGGTGTGATACAGTCCCTGCGCGTGCCCTTCCGGAAACATGTTGGGAATGAGCCCATTTCGAACATAATGTGCGAACGTTCGCAAGATCCACGCCGCCTCCGTATGGCGGCCGGTGGTCAACGCCAAACCTTCCAAAGCGATCATGGTGTCGCGGCCCCAATCCGTGAACCACGGATAACCGGCGATGATCGACCGCACGTCGTCACCCGCGGCCCGCGCGCGCAAGCTGTCTTCGCCTCGGCCTTCGGGAATGATGATGAATTGGTCCGCGGCCAATACCAGCTCGGCGGCCACACTGTTCTTTGGCACGCAGCTCGCTCTTGCCAATAATTTCTTGCGGCGGAGCGCCTCGGCCCCGTTTGCGTATTCCGGGGTGACCGCCCGGATCGCGTCCCACGATTCCGTGGATGCCACCAGCGTGGCGGGATCGCCCGGCGTCAAACAGACCGAGAAATAACCGGGGCTCCACAAATCGCCGCGCGCGGGATAGCCCCGGCTCTCTTCAATCCGGTAAATCACTTCTTCGAAGCGGGTGCGGTCCATGGTCAGAGACTTATTCCGGCCATAGAGCATCAATCGCAACGGTGGGATATTCGTGTTGGAGGCAATCTCGAACGCATCTTCAATCACGGTGAATGCGTAACTGCCGGCCAGAGGCGTGTCTACAGGAGCCTCATGTGGCCGGAAATTGATCGAGGGTCGTAAGGTTAGCTGGAGTTCCGCGCCCTGTTTCAAAGAGTAGTTGACGTGCACGGTGTTTTGACGATGCACCATGATCACGCGTTTTTCGAGCAGCAACTCGCCAAAGCGGAAGATCCACACAGGAACGCCGTCTTCTAACCGAAACTCCTCAAGGTACTCCGCGCCTTGCGTCTTCAACGGAGCGTTCACGCGTTCTTCTCCGCTAAGCTGCACCGAGGGGCCGTTCGGAATATCGACGCGTTCGATCAGATCGTTGAGCATCAGGATGCGGCCCAACGGCGTGGGCAGCGCGGCCACCAAATATCCGTGAAAGCCTCGTGTGATGACTCCGGCCAGACTGCCGGACGCATAGCCACCTAAACCGTTGGTGACCAGCCACTCTTTTTCCACTAAGGTCCCCGGCGGTTCCGCTGGCGATTTGCGATAAGCGACGCGACAGAGCGCTTCAGCCATGAGCGGGCGGCTTCTCTTTCTGGTATACAGGCCGCAACACAACCGCGGCATGCGCGGGAATAATCCAGTTCAAGTCCGAATCAAGCGGAGGGGTGCCGTTGCCGCCGTAGTTAGGATCTTCCGTGGACCACAAAATGCTCCACTGCGAATCTGCCGGTGGGCCTAACAAAGGCTCGGGTGATGGATTGAAGTGGAGTTGAGACCCAAGATTGACCACCAGCAACCGATCTTGGCGGAAATTCTCGGAAAACAGCCGGACCACCATGCACTCGTGGTTTAAAACCGCTCCGTCCAATTGGCGAGACTGCCTGGAAAACAGCGAATCACTTCTTCGCAGCTTGAGCAGGTCGCGGTGCAAGGCCAGGATTTGCGCATGTTTTTCGCGCTCGGAGAGGTCGAGTTTGCACTTTTCGAAGGTTTCGCGTGCGCCCGGATCATCGTAAGCGATTTCCTGGACGGCCAGACTGCGCCACTGGCTCAGGAATTCTGTGCGGCCCTTGCGGACCAGTTCGGCGAGTTTCGGTTCATGATCGGCAAAAAAGAGAAATGGCGCGGAGGCCGCGAATTCTTGACCCTGGAATAACATCGGAGTGGAAGGAGCCAGCAAGCACAGCGCGGTCACGGCTTTGTAGCGCCCGAAGGTGGTCAGTTCGTGAATGCGTAGACCGCGCGCGGAGTTGGCCACTTGGTCATGATTCTGAATGAACGACACCAACGCGGCCGGGTTCACATCGAGTGTGCTGGTGCCTCTTCTTTTTTTCTGCCACGAATACCACTGCCCTTGATACAGGAAGCCGTATTTGAATGAAGACAACAATTCCTGCGAGGAGCCGAGATAATCCGTGAAATAAGCTTCCCGGCTTCCTGTAGTAGCCACCATAACCGAGTGATGGAAATCTTCATTCCAAGTGGCATCGAGGCCGTAGCCGCCTTGCGTTTCCGGTTTGACCAGTGCCGTGTCTTGCGTTTCGTTTTCGGAGACGATCACGATGCTCCGCGGCTGTGCGGCGCGCCGAGCGGCGCGGGCAATCTCACTAATAATATGAGGCCGCGACGAATCGTAGATCGAGTGGGTGGCATCCAGTCGTAGCCCATCCAAATGAAATTCCTTGATCCAATAGGCGGCATTCGAAACAAAAAACTGTCGTACCGGTGCGCTATCCTCGCCATCAAAATTTACCGACGCGCCCCATTCCGTCGGCCGCTGTTCGTTGAAATAGCTTTGCGAAAAGGTGGGCAGGTAATTTCCATCTGGACCCGCGTGGTTGTACACCACGTCGAGAAGGACGCCCAGCCCATGGGAATGCGCGGCGGCGACGAACGCGCGAAAATCGTCGGGTGCTCCATAATTGCGGGTTGGAGCAAAAAGATCGACGCCGTCGTATCCCCAGCCGAACGCGCCGCTAAACTCGGCCACCGGCATCACCTCGATTGCGGTGATCCCCAACTCCTTCAGGTACGCGAGTTGGCAAATTGCCGATTGCCAGGTTCCTTCAGGCGTGAAGGTGCCGACGTGCATTTCGTAGATGACTTGGCCAGAAAGCGAAAGGCCTTTCCAGCCATCATCGGTCCAGGAAAAGCGGTTCGCGTCGACAATCTGCGATTGTCCGTGCGGACCCTCCGGCTGAAATCGCGAAGCAGGATCGGGAAACGGTCCATGGCCGTCGATGCGATACGAGTAGGTGTCGCCCTCCCGGACTCCGGGCACATCGATCGAAAAGTACCCGTGCTGCTCTCGCGTTAGCGGTAAGTTGTCGTTTCGAACGCGAAGAACGACGCTTTCGTGCCCCTGCGCCCACACACGAAACGATGCTCCGTCTTCATGGAGTTGCGCACCAACGGGGTACCACCATGGAAAGGCAGAAGCCATCTGTCGAAGTGGTCGCTCGCCTCGTGATCGATTCGGCCCAGGAAAAAGTCTCGTGTGCCGCTATCTGGCGTTGATCCGCTTTACCGTTAGCGTCAGGTTTTGATTGCGGATATTTGCGTTAGCGGTGGCGGGATCAACCGCAGTCGGCCACTGAGCCACCAGGAACAGAGATTCCCGGCTGATCTCGTCCTTTCCTTCAGACTGCTGCTTGTTGGCCACGATGATTGCGGCGTTTTCATCTACATTGACGTCGACTTCCTCAGGACTGAATCCGGGAAGAGGAACAATGACCGTGTAAGACGGTCCGGACTCGCGGATATCAGGTATGCGCGTAAGAATTTCGGACTCTGCTTTCAACCAATGTTCCAAGTCCTTTCCGTCGGCCGCTCCATCCGCGAGGAATAAAGAATAAGCTCTGCGCGCAACGGCATCGTTGGCGCGGTCGGACAATTGTCGATCATTCTTGCGGACACCGACCTGTACGGAGGTGTCCCTTGATAGTGAAGTTCCCATTTGGCTTGCCATAATCTCAACCCTCTGAGCAAAATTGCACTGCAGTTTGGTTGTAGGCGATTTTGCGTAAGCAAACAATACAGTGTGTACCGTAAGCGTCTTTTCATGTTGTCAATGGACCGTGCGCAGGAACCAAAAGCGCAATTGGCACCACACTGAATATTTGCGCCAAATCAACGCTACCATCCGGGGCTGGCACAATTCGATCGGTCAGCACGTCGCGCCAGCGCGAAATCGAGGAATCCGCACGGATCGACTGGTGCGGGTGATCCTGGCAAGGCGTGTGCGCATCCAGCAAAGCGATGGCGAGCAACCTTTGCTGATCTTTCCTGCGCAAGAACGCGCACACATTTGGCGGCACCCCTTCTGGGTCTTGAAGAGGCTCGTAGCTGCTGCCTTCGAATAGTTCGTGGTTTTCCTTCCTGAATTTCAACAACAACTGGGTGATCGCGAGTTTGATTCCGCCATCGTGCCAATGCTGTAGCAGGTTGGCGAGCAAAGAGCGGCGGTCCTGGTTGTTTCCGGTTAGCTCGGACAATAAAGTGCGCCGCTCGCGAAAATCGACGGGCCGGCGGTTATCCGGGTCAGGGAGACTCAAGTCCCACAACTCGCTGCCCTGATAAAAATCAGGCACGCCGGGCGAAGTGATTTTCAAAAAGACTTGCACCAGGGAATTGCGCACGCCCAGTTCGGCGATTTGTTGCTGGAAGGGAAGAAAAGCGTCCAAGAAAGTCTGTGAAATCTCAGGATTCAAGGCGTCTCGCACGAATTCTGTGACCGCAGTTTCGTAAGAAGTGTTGGGAGCGATCCAATTGGACCGCAGGCGCGCTTCGCGCAAGGACTTGATCATCGCTCCCTGCAATCGTTCGCAGTATTTCGCGAGTTTGCACTTTTCCAGCGGGTAGGGCGCTATTAAGGACGCCGGCCAAGTCGCCAGCAAGTTCTGGAAGAAGAGATATTCGTCATTGCGTTCCGGAGGGGCAGTGCCTTGCACGTCTCCGCGTCTGGCGCGCAAAATGCGGCTCCAGGCCGTTACCTTGGCGGCCCACTCATCAGGGTATAGCGACAATGCCGCCAGCCGCGCACGGGCGTCTTCTCCGTGCTTCACGTCGTGCGTGGAAGTGGCTAACATCGTGTGTGGCCATTGTTCGGCGCGATGGCGATTCTCTTTGTGAAAGCTGGCCACCGACACTCCAAATTGTTCCGGGGAAGCGCCCACGTCATTCAAAGCGACAAAACGGTTGTAACGATAGAGCGCGGTGTCCTCGAGCCCTTTGGCCATCACCGGCCCGCTCAATTGTTGCGCTTTCATGGCACAGCGAAGCGCGGAATGCCTGAAAAAATCACTCGAAGCAGGTTTGGCGAGTTGTCCCTTCAACAGGCGCTCCAAAAACTCAAACACGCTCTTGTCGAGTTCCTGTTCGTATTTGGGGGCCTGCGCTACGGCCCAATGAATGTAGCGCTCGTCTGTTTCGCTAAGTGTGCCGCCGTCCACATAGGTGCGATAAACCGGGAAGCCGGCAATGATTTCCTTCAGGGCTCGCCGAAGAATGTGCCGCGTGAAATCCGCGGTGCAACGATCCAGGCGCGCCACCCTGACCGCATCGCGAGCCAGGGATTCCAGCTCGCTGGCCAATTCATTTTCCAGGATTTTAATCTTGGACTCCCGGACAATCGCGGCGAACGATTGGCTTTGCCCGGTGAACTCCTGATAGAACCGGGTGAACTTGCCTTCCGCCGCGGTATCGACCAGCAATGCGGTCGCTTGTGCACAGAATTCGTATCCGCTCGTGCCTTCGACAGGCCAATCTTCGCGAAGGCTTTCCGGACCCGTCAGAATCTTTTCAACCACCAAGTAAAACGCCTCTGGGACCCGCGCGCGGAGGCGCTCCAGATACTCTTTGGGATCGTAAAGCCCGTCGATATGATCGATCCGCAAGCCTTGTAAATGGCCTTGCTGCACCAGATGTAGAACCAGTTGATGCGTGTGTTCAAACACTTCGGGAAGTTCCATATGGATGCCGGCGAGTTCGCTGATATTAAAGAAACGCCGGTAATTGATGTCGTCGGCGGCCACGCGAAAATGAGTGGGCCGCCAATGTTGCAAGCGGATCAGAAAATCCAACTTGTCCCACGAATCGGAATCGCCTGGCGTGCCGCGAAAATGCTCGAGTGCGGCCTCCACCGCCCGCCGAACTTCCTGGTTCTCATGAACACTCTGCGCTAATTGTTTCTTTAATTCCGCAGCACGGCTCTGCCGGTCTGCTCCAGCGTCGCGGAGCGCCGCAAAGGCTTCCACGAACCCTTTGAGGGCGGGAGCGCCCTTGAGAAAGATTTCCGAATAAGTCGGAGGGGCGATGGGAAGTTTGTGAGTGTCGTAGAGCCAAACCGCGAATGCGCCTTCCTGCGCGTCGAACTTGAGCTCGATTTTCCCCGAGTCAAGAACCATGCCATATTGATCGGCAAGAAACGGCACCAGCAACTTTCCACTCAGGTACTCGGAATGAGAATCCCAGTCAATATCGAACCAACTCGCGTAACGCGAATCGCGCCCCCACTCGAGCACGTCGAGCCAAAATGGATTGTCGGCTCCCCCCACGCCCACATGATTGGGCACAAAATCCAGAATCTGTTCCAGGCTATGCTCGTGAAAAGCCTGGTTCATCCGGTGGAAATCTTCTTCACTGCCCAGCTCACAATTCAGCGCGTTGTGATCGGTTATGTCGTACCCATGCTTGCTGCCGGGTCGTGCAAGCAGGTAAGGCGAGGCGTAAACATGACTGATGCCCAGCTCAGCAAGATAAGGAGCGATGGCCGTGCCATCCTTAAATCCGAATTCTTTCCCGAACTGGAGGCGATAGGTGGCCCGCGGAATCATAGGCTGGTTTCTATCCTCGACGGGGCACACACGCGGCGATCAATACATCAAGAAGACGCTGACCGAACGCGCGGGAATCTCTCTTTCCTCGCGTGGCATGCACAAGCGATGCCCGTTCGAGGTGTCGTGGGTGTCCAGTTGTAACCGCCAGCCCTTGCCGTCTACTGGTTCCGGCAGCACAAATTTCACGGGCTCGTGAAAGCTGTTGAAAATGAGCAGCAGGGTCGCGTCACTTCCACGTTCGCGAATTCCGGTGGCGGGCGCGCGCCCATCGATCAACATGCCAATGCAGCGCAGGCTTTTGTCGTTCCAGGTTTCCTCATTCATCTCCGCACCGGAAGGATGAATCCAGGCCACGTCCTTTACGCCGAGGTCCTGATTGTAGGCGCCGGTCAGAAAACGGTTGCGACGCAACACCGGATAATGTTTGCGGAGAGAGGTGAGCGTCTGAACGAAGTCGATGGTTGGCCTGTTCTTCTCTGCCAAGGACCAGTCCACCCAGCTAATTGGGTCGTCCTGGGAATAGGCATTGTTGTTGCCTTGCTGTGTGCGGTGAAACTCGTCGCCCGCCAGAAGCATTGGGAGGCCTTGCGCAAGTAACAACGTCGCCAGGAAATTCCGAATCTGTTTTTCCCGCAAGCGGTTGATCTCCGCATCGTCCGTTGGGCCTTCCGTGCCACAGTTCCACGAGCGGTTGTCGGAGGTGCCATCCTGATTGTTCTCACCGTTAGCTTCGTTGTGTTTCTCGTTGTAGCTGACCAGATCGTTTAAGGTGAAGCCGTCGTGAACCGTGACGAAATTGACCGAGGTCCACGGTTTGCGTCCTTGATGATTGAAAATAGGGCCAGAGGCCGCTAGGCGCTGGGCCAAGTCGCCAACCGAAGAATTGCCTTTCCAAAAATCGCGAGACGTATCGCGAAATTTGTCGTTCCATTCGGCCCAGCCCGGCGGAAACGCGCCGAGCTTATATCCGTCCGGACCGACGTCCCACGGTTCGGCGATCTTCTTCACATCCTGGAGCACGGGATCCTGACTGCAAACCATCAGAAAGCCGCTGCGTTGGTCAAACCCGTTCGGTTCGCGCGCCAGAATCGTGCCCAGGTCAAAACGGAAGCCGTCCACCTGGGTTTCCTGGTGCCAGTAGCGCAGGCTATCGGTTACCATCTGCAGCACTCTGGGATGTGAAAGGTCCAGAGTGTTGCCGGTGCCGGTATCGTTCACGTAATACCGCGGCTTCTCGGCGTTCAGGCGGTAGTAACTGGCGTTGTCGAGCCCTTTGAACGAAAGCGTGGGACCGAGTTCATTCCCCTCCGCAGTGTGGTTATAAACCATGTCGAGGATGACCTCGATTCCCGCGTCATGGTAACGGGCAATCATTTGTTTGAATTCGTTCAGGGTATTGCGGGGATCGGAGGCGTACCGCGGATCGGGCGCGAAGAAACCGATGCTGTTATAGCCCCAATAATTCGTCAGTCCTTTTTCCTGCAAGTGGCGCTCGACCACAAACGTACATACCGGCAGAAGTTCAATCGCGGTCACCCCCAGCGACTTGATGTATTCCACCACATGCTTATCCCCCAAACCTGCGTAGGTTCCGCGACGCCGCCGGGGAACCGCCGGGTGGCACTTGGTGTAACCCTTAACGTGCAGCTCGTAGATAACCGTTTGACTCCAGGGAATAGCGCGGCGGCGCGTAGTGGTTAGGCGCCAACGAAATTCGGGATCGACCACCACGCACTTGGGAACGAAAGGCGCGCTATCTCGTTCGTCGAAAGAAAGGTCGGCATTTTCGGCGCCCACTGTATATCCATAGCAGGCGTCGTCCCATTGCAGCTGGCCCACGTGCTGACGCGCATACGGATCCAATAGGAGCTTGTTTGGATTGAAGCGGTGCCCGTGCTCCGGTTCATACGGGCCGTGCACACGAAATCCATAGACCGTGCCAGGACGCAGGCCAGAAACGTAGCCGTGCCAGATTTCGTCGGTGAACTCCGGCAGCTCAATGCGCCGCAATTCCTCTTTACCTGCCTGGTCAAAAAGGCAAAGTTCCACCTTGGTAGCATGTGCCGAGAATAAGGCGAAGTTTACGCCCTGGCCATCCCAGGTAGCGCCGCGAGGGTGGGGAAGGCCCTCCCGGATTTCGAGGTGCTTTACGGTTTCAAGGTGATACGAGTGGGGAGTAATGACCAAGTCCGGCGGGTTGGCCAGGTCAAGGATTTGATCCTCTATCATTTGTTTGTGCGTTCACCCCAGCGGACTTTATGCTCTCGAATTTGGCCCGCGCGGGGCTATGAAGGGATTCCTGTACGGTGGGAAGTAATTGAGTGTAGGGCCAACGTGAGGCCTAAGAACCGATAATATAAATGGTACTTGACAATATAATAACCATCATGCCAAGATGACCATGGGAAGAAGTGCGCTCGCCCCAGTTTCTCGGATCCATCGCCATGAGACCGTGGTGAACCCGTGTCACCGGCGCGCCATAATGTCAGCCTACCGCGATAGCGGCGAGTCTGCCTACATCTAACCCCCTGTAGAATCAACAGATTCAGGTCTGCAACAAAACAAAGCCCTTACGCCGCCCGCAACTCCAATAGAATGAGCAGATTTTTAAAATTCCCGCCCCATGTTAATCAAGAAGTAAATAATACTGGATAAATAAATCGAACCTGTCATCCTGAGCGCGGCGAAGGATCTCAACCGATCCGCACAGCGCTCGCCGCGGACACCGAGCAAATACAGTACGGTGAGATCCTTCGCCCGCAAACTACGCGGACTCAGGATGACAGCTCTGGTCAGACGACAGGCTCTAGTCAAAGCGGTGAGAGTAGCCGCGTACCCACCCTCCAAGCCACAGACTCACCCCCCGGGGTTCAGCTTGGGCGGCGGCTGATCGGGGCCGAAATTCCCACCTCGGTTCCTTTTCCTTGCTTGCTCCACACTCGCATTTTTGCGCCGATACTTGCGGCCCGTTCGTGCATGCCCGTCAGTCCCCAATGGGAGTTCTGGCCCAGCCGTAACGCCTCGGGATCGATGCCCTCCCCGTTATCGCGCACCAGCACGTGCAGCTTCCTGCGCTGATACTCGATTTCGACTTCGACCTTAGTTGCTGCCGAGTGCCGCAAGGCGTTCACCAAGGCCTCTCGGGCAATCAGATAGATCTGCTCGAGAACGGTTGGCTCTAGTTGTTTTGTGCGGCCACTGATGGTGATACGCAAGCGTGCCCGGTCGCCGGAGACCGCTTCCTCTACGAAACGGCAAAGTGCCTTTTCCAGGCTTCCTTCCGGTAAGTTCACGGAGCGAAGACCCTGCAGCGCAGCCCGTCCTTCGTCGATTCCTTTGCGCATCAGGTCTTGAACGCGTCGCAATACCGGCTTGGCCGGTGAGTCGGCCGGAACACACTGGTCGGCTAAACAGAGTTGCATCGAGGCGCTCAGGAAGCCTTGCAACAGGGTGTCGTGCAGCTCTCGCGCGATGCGCATTCTCTCTTTGCGCCTCTCTTCTTGAACCAGGGCCCATTCCCGGTGGGCGTTGCGTAGCTGGCGTCGACGGAATTGCCTCCGAAGAACGCCTGCGAGCGGTAGCTCTTTATTGCCCCAAATCATGTTCGTTCCCCCCTGCGGCTGATACTGCCTGCGGACTACCTGATCGGTCTTGAACGAATTCTCGCTCATCGGTACGTTCTTGCTTCCATTTGGACAGATCGCCAAGCAGGGGGAATGGGCGAACAGCGAGCGCTAATGTCTAAGTAAGTTTATTGCAATCAAGTACTTGCGAATAGCTCTGGGGCGCAGCCCAGGCTTGGTTATGGCTTATCGCTGGATTTCACGCGCGACACTCGGTGGCATGCCCGTCAAGCGCCGGAAATGCCGTGCCAAGTGGCTCTGGTCCGAGAAACCCACCGCTAAAGCAATTTGCGACAACGGCAATTGCGTGTCACGCAGCATTTGTTCCACGTGCTCCAGCCTGCGCCGCAGCAAATACCGGTGCGGCGGCATTCCCACCGATTGCTGGAATGCACGGGCAAAGTGATTTGGGGAAAGTCCTGCCAGCGAAGACAAAGCGCCCAAACTGATTTTTTCCCCGATGTGTTCTTCAATGAAGTCGCAGATGCGATTCTTCAGCACTGGCGACAGGCCGCCGCGGCTCAAATCTGGCGTTTCCGGCATGGGCATGTAGCTCAACATACTCAGGCGCGGCCGCGAATGGACCATGGCTTCCGGCCAACTGCGCGAAAGGTTCGAGCGCACCAGCGGCGGAGTGAGCAAGGCGCGCCACATGTCGTTGGCACCGAGCTGTGTCAGCAGGACCGGAAGATCTTCGCCGGTGCGCTTGCGAAATAGCGAAGCGCTGTATTCAAACAGTGCCGACAAGTCTGCGCCCGTTGCCAGACGGTTGTCGTCAAGAGAGAACGCCGTACGCGCCACGTGGTCGGCGCCGACAATGCGCTGGTCGTCGTCCACCGCCAGTAGCAGTCCCGGCACACTTTCGTCGCTGGGCATCGCCGCAATGATCCACGCATACTGAAAATGTTCTCGAAAAAGACGCTCTTCTATGGCGCGCGCGGACGCGATCGTTGCGGCCAGTGCCAACTGTTGCGGGCGGTCGGGGCCTTGCGAAGCGACTGCGGATACGTCCAGGACTCCAGCGAGTTCGCCTAAGGCGTCGAAGATGGGAGCGCCCGCACAGGTCAGTTGGCTATGACGCGAGCGATAGTGTTGGCCGCAATGAACCAGCACCGGGCGCTGTTCGGTGATGCAAGTGCCGATGCCGTTTGTGCCTTCGACGCGCTCGGACCAGACGCCGCCGAGCCAAATCCCCCATTGCTTGAAATCATCGGAGCGAGACTCATCGCCGCGATGATGAATCGCTACGCCTTCGCTGTTGCACAACAGGACCACGTATCCTTGCTGGCGCACAATGGCATACAGGCGATCGATCTCCTCGCGCGCCTGCGCAATCACGTCCGCAACCGGCTCCTTTTCGGCGTTGAGCTCGCTTTGCGTGACGACGTTCGGCGCGCTCCGGCTCTTGGGGTCCACATGATAGTCCAGCAGGCAGCGCCGCCAGGAGTCGGAAACTTCTTCGACCGCGGAATTGAGGCTCGTACTTTTGGGAACGGCTTCGCGCGCCTCGGTGTGGGCGCGTTCTTCGGAGGGAGGGGCGTTACGCGTTAGAATCTCGGCGGCCACGTCACCTTCCAGCATCCCGCCTGGTTTCGACGATCACAACGTGCGGGACCGCCAGTGTAACAGGCGCTCATTGCAGCCACAACCCGAGCTCTGGGCTGTACTAGAAACGTAAGTGCCGCTGAGTCGATGAGCCCGTACCACGACAATTGGTAACTGATTTATGGGGGGGCGACCATTTTCACGGACACGCCATAATGGCGATAGTCCGAATAGCGATGCTCGTTGCGGTAACTCAGCCGGTATGTTGCGCCGCTGTCCGGGTCGTGTTCCTTGAAGGTGGTGTACACCGTCACTTCCGCGGGTAACCACAGCGGTGTGGCTACATCGACGAGCCGCACTGCGCGGAATGTTACTTCCGTGGTTTGCCGCTCGAGCGCCAGTTCCGGATGAGCAGCCAGAAGATCGGTACGGATGCGAAGAATCTGAAAGCTCAGCTTGTCGATCCAGGCGATGCCCTGGATCAGCACGGGGTATTGCCCGCCGTTTGCGGCATGCATATTCACGAGCATGGTTGCCAATCCGGGTCTTTGCGCGAATCCCACCACGTAGGCGTCACGCTTTTCGATCTTTTCCTCGCCGAGATAGCGAAACGTCGATTCGTGCTGCCAGCCGGAGGCCAAGAAATTTGCGATCAGGGCGAACCCGCGAGTGGTAAGAAATCCTTGCGCGAGGCCCACGTTCTCCAGCCGCTGGCCCTTTGCGTCCATGCGAAATTCCACCATTTCGTGGCCATTCCCCCGCGGCTTTCTCAAAATCAAATAGCTGTCTTCAACGTGCTGCGGCGCAGAAAAGCCCCTGGGCGTGGACCGTTGCATGTTGATTTTTTCGCTGGCAATCAAGTCCACAACGTTCACGAAAAAGCTGTCGACGTTGCCGCCAACTTTTTGCTGGATCTGCGCCAGTTCCGCTTGGTCCTTTGCCGGCTTCATTTTCTTTAGCTCGGGAATCACCTCCACCAATTGATTCAGATCGTCTTCGAGGTAAGGATGGGCGTGGGCATAGTAGCTAAGGTCGGCCTTTTCAGGGGTCATCACCAGGTCATTGTCAGATCGCGGACGATCGGCTAAGGTCAGCGGAGCTGCTTCCGGAGCCATGCGCACGGAGACTCGATAGAGCTGGTAATGCGAGTAAACGTGTTCATTGCGAAACGTCTCTACGCGAGTGTCGCCCGTTTGCGTATCTTTGTGACTGAATTGGGCAGACACCCCTACTTTGGCCGGCAACCATAACGGAGTCGCGAGGTCGGGGAGCTGGACTTCGCTGGAGTTTACCGTGGTGGTCATCCAGTTCAGTCCGATCTCCGGGCGGGGCGCCAAGAGGTCCGTTCTCATGCGCAGAATTTGGGCATTTTCCTGGTCGATCCAGACAATTCCTTGTACCAGCATCTTCACGCGATAATGTTCTTGCGGGCCTTCATCCAGTTCCAACCTGACCGGCACGCTCGCTTCGTCGGGTTTCTGCGCGAAGGCCACAACATAAGTCTGACGTGAACCCACAGTTTGCTCGCCGAGATAGCGAAACTGCAGCTCGGGCTGAAAGGCCGTGCTGAAATACGCGCGCATCAGGGCGAAATTCGAGCTGACAAAAACGCCGTGTTTCAGGCCGGGCTCAAAGACGCGGTTGCCGTTCGCGTCGGTGCGATATTCTTCCAACCGTGCCAATGTCGGTGCGCCTCGCTGCAGGATCAGATAGCTCACCTGGACCTGTTCTCGCCCAGTCAGTTTCCCTTGGCTGTCGTATTTATCTTCGGTGATGCTTTCTTGGGAGGTCAGATCGACGATCGCGCCGAACGATTCGTCCACTTGCTGGGCGGTGCGCTGCAATATCTTCTCAAGCAGTTGCTGATCTGTCGCCGGTTTCAAGTCATCCAATTCCGGAATGCGCTGGCGCAGTTGCTCGAAGGGTTCGTTAAGGTAAGGGTGGGCGTTGGCGTAATACTCGGCGGGGCTCAGGCTGGTTTCGTTGGGCAGGGAAAGCGGCGGCACTGCATTTTGTTGCGCACCAGTGGAAAAGGCCGTTGTGCAGAAGGCCGCGATGAGCGCGGGCATAAGAGCACGTCGAGAAAATAACCGCGACCGCGTGGCCAAGGCGATCTCGCCGAAGACCATAAGGTAAGCTCCGCGCCCCTACATACTATAACGTCCTTGCGGCGGGCCACGTTCCAAAAAGCACGCGACCGCCGCTCAACGTAGTATTGAAGACTCAGTACGCTGGTAGTGCGGGGATTTAGTTCGGGCGGACCTTGCTGGAGAGGAGCAGATCGACAATTTGCTCGAATTCCACCCCTTCGGCCAGCAGCGGATAGAACCAGTCTTGCTGGAATGTCTCTTCATGCGAGGCGTTGGCCAGTTCGTCCATGGCCGCGCTGCTAAAATCGGGATGTTGATCATCCCAGAGCGGCCCGGTAAATTGCTCCGCCAATTTATTCTTTCTTTCTCTTTTCATTTCACATCTCCGTCAAATTCAAGAAAAGAGGAAGTCAGCCCACCGACCGACTTCCTCTCGTTCTTTGCTCCCTCAGTTCCTTACGCCGCGATGAAGAAGGTCCGACCTTGGCGATTCACCAGCAACAGTGGATCGCTACCACCGCTCTTCAGCGCGCTCTGGAACTCAGAGACATTCTTCACCGGCTCGTGATTGACCTCCTGAATCAGGTCCCCCTTGCGCAGGCCGGAATCGGCAACCTTGCTGGAGGGGTCCACGTCCGTGACCACCACACCAACGGAAGCCGAGGGCAGTCCCAGCCGGTCCGCCAGATTGGGAGTCAGGTTCGTCACTTCGACGCCCTCAAGCGCTTTGCTGGAGTCTTCTTTGTCGGGAGTAGCCATGGCGGTCTCCGTGGGCATCTCCGCAAGCTTCACGGTGATTTCTCTCTGGCTGCCGTCGCGCAGCACGTTGAGCTTAATGTCCGTGCCCGGCTGCATCAGGGAAATGGTCATGCGTAGTTCGTTGCTGTCGACGATGGGCTTGCCATTCACGTCCAGTAAAATGTCGCCGCGATGTACGCCCGCTTGCTGCGCCGGGCTGTTCGCCGTGACATCCCCAACGACCACACCGCGAGCGGCTTTTTCGCCAAACGCTTTGGCCATTTCCGGGGTCATGTCCTGCGGCAAAATGCCCATGTAGGCGCGCACGACTTTGCCGTTCTGCAGGATCTGATCCATGACTTGGCGAGCGAGGTTGACCGGAACAGCGAATCCAATGCCCTCACTGCCTTCGCCATGGGTAAGAATCGCGGTGTTGATACCAACCAATTCGCCGCGATCATTGATCAGCGCTCCGCCGGAGTTGCCCGGATTAATCGGTGCGTCCGTTTGAATGAAATCCTCGTAGTCTTCGATACCCAGGTTGCCACGGCCGGTGGCGCTGATAATTCCGCGCGTCACCGTTTGGCCCACGCCGAAAGGATTGCCAATCGCCAATGCCGTGTCGCCAACTTCCACTTTGGAAGAGTCACCCAGGGTCACTGGCTTCAGGTTCGAGGCATCGATCTTCAGCACGGCGACGTCGGTCTTCGGATCAGTGCCCACGATTTTCGCTTGAAACTCGCGCTTGTCCGAAAGCGTCACTTTCACCTCGGTCGCGCCATCAACCACGTGGTTGTTGGTCAGAATGTAGCCTTCGGGACTGACGATGACGCCCGAGCCCAGACTTTTCTCACGACGATCCTTGGGAGCTTCGGAGGGTCCTTCACCGTTGCCGAAGAATTGCCGGAACAAGGGGTCCATCTGCTGGCCATCCATTTCGTGAGCGGCCTTGACGACCTTTGAACTGGAAATGTTGACGACCGACGGCAGAACGTTTTTGAGCACGGGAGCGTAGCTGGTTCTGCTGGGCCCTTCGTTACTGTCCGCCACTTTCAGAGTCGCGGGCGGATTCGCGGTCAAAGCGGCTTTCTGGGTGGAGTGCGCAATCGCAAGAGTGGAGGCCCCTAACACCAGCCCCGCAATCAGTACGGCAGGCTTGGAGAAGAATACGGATTTCTCGACTGTCATGTGACCATCCTTGAAAAAGGTCCGCACCTCACGGCACCAACACGC
>DATKPS010000180.1:0-24006 GCA_035524015.1 Candidatus Sulfotelmatobacter sp. | reverse complement strand
GCAATGGCTACCTCCAAGCGTGCACCGCAAGCAAAAGATAATCGAGCAAGATACGCATTGGTTGACAACCATCGCCAGATGGACCATAGACAACTGATAAGGGTGAGGTCGGTAGTTCAAGTCTACCCAGGCCCACCATTCAGTTCAGTGACTTAGCAGCGACCCTCGAACCACTCTGAGGGAGTTGGTGCACAATTTGGTTCACACCCCCTTCAACGATTGCGTCCGTTGCCCTCCGCTTGGCCTCCATCCGAATGTGGGAGTAGTGCTCAATCATCCTCCGACTCACGTGACCCGCGATAGCCATTAAGGTTTGTTCGCTGGCCTGCGACTCCGCGAGCTTGGTGATGCAGGTGTGACGGAGATCGTGGAAGCGCAACCCGGAAATCGCGCTCTTGATGGCATGAATGTCGGCCCGGCAACTTTCGTTTTGGCAGACCTCGCCCGGATTCTGGGTCGTCCCACAGGCGGGGCACTCAATCAAGTGCGTTGCTCGCCTCCAAGCCGTCCGCCATGAGTTAATAGGCCGGGAAGGGTCAATCCGCTCACGGTCGGGGTGTTCCCGCTCGATTCCCGCTGCCTCGCACGCCGGGAAGACATAATCTCGCGCGCTCGACTCGACTAAGCGACCGGCCCACTTAACGAGAGAATCAAAAGCTGGTTGATTCAGTGGAATGACGCGTCCGCTGCCTGCCTCGGTTTTGGCCCTTCCAACCGTGACCGTGCGCTTGTCGAAGTCTATTTGGGTCCAGCGCAGCGTGCGAATCTCGTTCTTGCGTAGCGCCGTATTTAGGGCCAAAGTCACCACTGCATTGAGCAACGCGTTTGAGCCGCAAACCTCGAGCAGTTTTTTCTCTTCCACCGACGTCAGCGCCCTACCGATGTCGTTGTGTTCCCGCTCAAACTTCACATCGCCTTGGAGGTTCGCCCACAGCTTGTGTCGCTTGAGGATTTGACGGAGGACCTGCAATTCCTTGTTGAGCGTGCGCGCTGAAGCTTTCTCGGTCTTTCGGCGCACCTGATAGGACGCAACCCGGCTGGCGTCAATGTCGCAGAGTAAGAGCGAGCCGAGCGCCGGTTTCAAATGGCAACGCAAGGCCACTTCATAGATTGCTTCCGTACGCTCTGCCAGGTGTGGCTTGACGTTCTGAAACCAATCGTCGGCAGCGTGCCCGAACGCAGGTGGAAGCGAGCGGCGCTCCACGCGGTTCCACTTAATTTCCAGTTCCCGCCGTCGCTGACGTTCAGCCTCACGCGCGAGCGTCTTGCTATTTGTTCGGGCCGATTCGTGAACAAACCGACCGGCGAAGCGGAACCGGAACCAATAGATGCCGCGTTTCCCCCGCTTGTAAATCATCGCGCTGCCCCTTCCTTCGATGGCCTGCCGCCAAGTTTCCCGTTCTTGCGAGCGATTTCGCGCAGCCGCTCGATACCCATTCTTTCCAGGCGAGCTCGAAAGCTTCGCTTTCCGAGTAGGCTTGCGGCTTCACTCAGCATATTTTTTTTCATCTTTGTATCCTAAACGTTTAGGTTTGGAATGTCAATCGAAATCGTGCTAGTCTCGCTCCACAGCTGCTTACGATGGAGAAAGCTGCGGAGTCGGTCCAAGAATGAGCGATGATTCGCGCTGGCTTGTTGACTGGGGGGAACAGCTAAGATTGTTCGGGGCTGATCAAGCCTTTGATCGTCTGTGCGCAGCGGGAGCAAACCGCGAACAACTGCTGCGGAGGCTCTGGGCTTTGCAGCATCTCCCCAATGCACCCAGAAGGCTCTCCAAACGGGAAGCGCGAGCTCGCGCCAAAACGATTAGAGCAACGGCTAAGCTAATCGAGGAACTCGTAAGCGGGAGTGAAAGGTTACCTCCGTTGCTAGGTGGGTCCCGGCTGCTCGGCGGGGATATTCTCCTAACACTCAATTTGCCCAAACTGCTCCAAACTTTCGCGGAACAGGTCGACCAATTGCCAGTGTTGGTGGCCGAAAAATGGGAACCCTTGAAAACTGCTGCGATGTGCCAGCTCGTTTGGTACGTGAAACACACTACTGGCGCGTATCACGACGAGGAATTATCCGCGCTTATGGGAACTATTATGAATCAAGAATTATTCACTGAGGGTTTGAAACAGTGGCGCAGTCGGCATAAGAAAGAAATCCGCTCCCTTGGCCCTCTAGAAGTCCTGCCATACCTATCACGCCCGCCCAGGTAACGAAAGCCTGCAATAAATTGCAACCTCGCGTTATGGATACTAATTTGTCTCCATGAGACAACTGGGCACGAAACATTCCAATGGAGGTGAAAGAAAATGCTCAACGTTGCTCAGGTTGCAGATCGACTGGGCGTGAAGCCAGCAACGATCAGGTTGTGGATTTCGAAAAGAAAGTTGGCACACGTAAAGCTCTCGCGCGCAGTCCGTATTCCGGAGGCCGAGGTTGAACGGTTGATTCGCGAAAACACGATTCCGGCGCGAGAGAATGCTGGACGGTAACACCATGAGGATTGGGTTCACTTGCGCATGATCTCAAGCCGAAGAGCAGATTTTAAGGAGGGGTTCTCAATGAAAAGGACAGCGCTGTCTCATCAAGCCTATCAGCGGTGTCAAGAGCGTCCCTTTCTTGTTGTAGAGGCAACCGACCAGGCCTACGGTTTCGGCTGTCGGGCCTGCAACAAAGAACTCCCGCCGAGGTTTGCGGCCCTTTATGTCGCAACGAGCACAACCCCAGGTGTATCGGGTCAGCTGCACTTCGTCTGTAAAGCTGAATGCGGTCGGAGATTGCTAAGTGAGTTTGCCCAGATTGGGGTGAAAACGGAAAACTGGAGTGCACCGAGACTTCGGGAATGGCTCAACCACGATGAGTTAGTCGCCGGAGTCATCGGTGTTCGAGGGTTTTCTGCCGGGGACTCTTTAATGATTGAATTTAGTGAGTCGGGGGAGTGAGGACGAGGCATGGAAATGGCTTCGAAACCGCTGCCGCCACGCACCGACGCAGGCAACGCTGAAGGATTTGCCGCAAAATATGGTGATTTGCTGCGATTTGACCACTCGCACAGACGATGGTTGTATTGGAGTGGGGAGCGGTGGGAGGAAGATACACTAGAAGGGGTGTTGCTGCTGGCGAAGTCGGCGGCCCGCCACCGACTTGAACTCGTGGCCAAATGCATGAAGGACGATGAAAAGGACTTTAAAGCTGAGGTCGCGTGGTGCATTGAAAGCGAGCAACGACACAGAATTCGGGCCGCGCTCGACCTCGCGAGGGCCGAACGACCCCTTTCCACGAGCGGCGAGGAGTTTGACAAAGACCAGTGGCTGCTTGGTGTAGAGAATGGAGTCGTAGACCTTCGGACCGGCAACCTACGAGAGGCCAGGCGCGAAGATTGGATTACGCGTTCAACACGCTTTCCATTTGATGAGCGCGCTGGGTGTCCACGGTTCGAGCAGTTCCTATGTGAGATTTTCGAGTACGACCGTGAGCTTATAGAGTTTGTCTGGCGGGCCATCGGGTACAGCTTGACTGGCAGTGTGAACGAGCAGTGCTTCTTCGCATGTCACGGTTCGGGTGCAAACGGAAAATCCAAGCTGCTTGGCACGCTACACTACGTCCTTGGCGATTACGCACTCAATCTCCCGTTCAGCACGTTCGAGCTGAAGCAGCGCAGCGCCATTCCAAATGATCTTGTTAGGCTGGAATCCCGACGTTACGTCACGGCGTTGGAGAGCGCCGAAGGCGTGCAGCTCAATGAACAGCGTATCAAAACGCTCACGGGCGGCGATCCCATTACGGCGCGTCTCTTGTACAAGGAGTTCGTCACCTTCGATCCGACACACAAGCTCTGGCTGGCCTTCAATCACAAACCGATCATCACCGACGACACACCGGCGATCTGGCGTCGGGTGCGGTTGATCCCCTTCAATCACAAGTTTGAAGGCCAAGAGGATGACAAGGACCTATTGGAGAAGCTGAAGGCCGAAGCATCGGGCATCCTCGCGAGTGCTGTCCGGGCTTGCCTTGAGTGGCAACAAGGAGGGCTGGGCACACCGCGCGCGGTCGCTGAGGCTACCAGTGAGTATCAGGAGGAGTCCGACCAGGTGGCGGCGTTCCTTGGGGAAGTTTGCACGGTCGAAGAGTGCAAGGCTGCCCCCTGTTCTGACCTTTTCAGCCGCTACGTCAAATGGACAGAACAGTCTGGTGAAAACCCGATGACTCGAATGGCTTTTTCCGAGCGATTGGAGGGTAAAGGGTTTCGCAAGAAGCGGCGCGGCCATGAAAACGTCTGGGTCTGGCTCGGGATAGGCCTTCTGGGCACCCCGGTCGAGCCATGTGAATTGCGACTCGGCGACTCAATGCGACTGTGATTTCCGGAAATTTTCTCTACACATGTATATGTAGAGAACTTTATGAAAAGTCATGGTCGCTCACAGTCGCGGAGTCGCAGGCATTCCTTCATCCCTCGGGACGGCCACCTGGATGCTGTTCACGGCGGAGTGTATCATGCTCCAGTCAAGATTCCCTTCTCAACAGTGGGATCACTAAGACTCTCAATGGGTCTTCTTGTAGAGGTCCCATAGCTGATTGGTCAATGCAGTGCTTGGCGGATCGGCTGCGTGCTTCGGATCGTCGTAATAGCGGTCTGTCATTGCTACCATTTCGCCCATGGAAGGACCAACGACAATTTTGTTCATGAACCCAGTCGATACGCATTCATGTATGGCCTCTTGGTTCGGTGACAAGGCGTTCTGACACCCAGTTAGTTCACCCTGTGTCACCCCCATGTCCCAACCAAATACATATGCTAACTTCTCTGAACGTCCGGCCTCCCTCCACCAATGCCCGTCGAACGGCGCATCGTGTCCAGTCTGAGCACCAGCAGCGAAGCCTAGCGCTAACGCGCCCGAAACGGCCAGCATTAAAGCACCCCGCCTCATAGTGCCTCCTCGAGAATCAACGCTTGCCAACGAAAGCGACCCGGCCAGGTCTCCGGTCCATGAGTTCTGGCACACGGAAGTATATCCCGTTTTGGGATATTCGGGGGTGGCTCGCAATAATCCGCTCTGTCTTGAAGCGGACCCCATATCGCGAGCAATATCGAAGCTTTCTAACGCGGCTAAGAAATGCCCGTGTCCAGGCTGGCCTCACTCAGATGGCAGTTGCTCGGCAGTTAGCCCGCCCACAATCCTTCGTTTCAAAATGCGAATCAGGCGAGCGCCGGGTCGATGTGGTAGAACTCCAAGAGTTTGCTCGGCTCTACGGAAAGCCGCTCTCTTTCTTCGTTAATTAGCCGGGACTGGCCAATTGCTACGCGTGCGTCCCCGCTGTTCCGCCAGGCTTGTGGCTTCCCAACTGTCGGCTCACAAGATTAGCAGCTAGTTGAGATAGGTTTGCATGGTGCAAATTGGAGAAGGGCGGGAGCTTTGCTAATTTGCGAATCTTAATGGGGCGTGTGGGCCAAGCGAGAGAGATACGGTGCTAATTTTTGCGGCGCCACCCATGCTTGAGTCAATCAGGTGCTAGCAGCTTAGTGTTCGAATTGTTTGCAAGGGTCGCTGAGCTTAGTTAGCTATTCGCGCAGAATGGCCTCTAAGTGCTTTCTCAAGCCGTCCTCAATCTGCTTCTTGCCAGCGATCGTGTTGTCGTAGAACAACACGCGATATCCGCTGACGTCGAACGGCAGCTGCTTTCCGCGTTCGGCGAGGAGGATCGTCGGTTTGTTCAAAGCGTGGGAATACCCCAATTCATAAAAGACATTCTGGTTCGCAGGCGTGATTTCAGCGATCACCACTTCCGCTTCGACGATCCCTTGCGCGATGTCATTCAAAATGATGCCCGGTCCAAACACCTCTCCGACATGATATGCACATAGGTCAAATGTCTTAACAACGGGTTGAATGACCTCTTCGTATAGCTGCCTATATGGCTCAGAAAATTGCATAACAACAAATACCTTCCCCGGTCGTTGTCTAACAACAAAATTTTCGAACTCAACAGGGCTCCTGCCAAACGCGAAAAGACCTACTTGGCCACTGGTAGCAGGTTTGTCAAACACATGTTGTAAGACGCGCACTGTGTCCACTGAAAGTTGCAAACGCTGGCCGTTGACTTCGACGCTCTGAGAATACCACTGCTGTGGTATGAGGTTTTCGGCAGCTCCAGCCAACGCAAGTCCACGCCAGGCGAAAGACGGAACGTACTCGCCTACAGTGTAGGCACGCTTCCATCCGCCAAGACCAGCCATTACGTATCGTTCGTTGAGAGATCGATAGCCTAAGAGGATTCTGCCTTCCGCCGACGCTTCCGTGAATTGAACACGACAAGAGACAGTTCCCTCTGTCAGGCGAAGGTCCGTCAAGCAAATCCCGTAAGCAAGGGGGGAATCTTCGTCAGGACCGGTATAAGTGACGCGGCCTTTCTGGAATGACCAGCGCCCGACAATTGGGGCCCAATTCGCGGGAGTTTTTTCAATCATCGCAACCGCGCCTTTCTCGAAAGCGTCGTCCCTCAGATTTCCGAGGATAACAAAAGTTGGTGTGGGGCCGAATTCTATCACGCGGGCAATTCGACAGAGGCGAACATGCGCCGCAAAGAACGAAGTGGGGGCACTCTTGCTATTTCTGCGTAACGATCTGGCTTAGCTCGGTCGCTACGATTTCTGGCACATCGTGGTAGCTGGTGATCTTGCCCGTCACGCAAACGCGAGCGTCACGGTACTTCGACTCGGGCGTCCCAAATTTCGGCCGGTTACTGCCCCAAATCAGGATCGTGAATATTTCATTTGGATAGGGCTCGTCGAGGTTAAGAAAAGTTGGCTGGCCCTTGCTCCGGGCAGCATAGTGTGTGCTGACGACCTTGCCGCAGACTGTCATCGTCTCGCCGACGTGATCTTTTTCCTCTTTTGGCGTGAGCTTGCTTGATTGCGCCGCGGCGATAAAAGTGATCGCGAGAATAGCCGCAAGGATTTTAAATCTCATGGATCCTCCCGCTGGTGTCTGAATTCAGTCTTCCGATGTCTTCATCATCCTTTCGAGTTCCTCGGTGATCGGGCGTGTAGACGTTGTGAATTTGACTCCCAATCCTATTGGGCGGGTGGCTTGTCTTCTGCGTCTAAATCAGCGGCTAAATCAACTTGTCCGCTTGTTAACTTAATCTTGCGTTCCCATGGCTTGAATCCCTTCTTGGACACATCTATGACGTGGCCGCCGGGGGCCAAGCCAATCTTGGAGGGCGTATTACCCACAAACGAGCCGTCCACGGTGACGTCTGCACCTGAAGGATTGGAAGTAATGCTGACTTCCGTGACTGCGGTGGCCGCGGCAGTCGAAGCAGTTTCCGATTTGCGGGGTTCAAACTTCGCGAGGTCAAGTTCGAAATTTCCATCGATAAACGTTGGGACTTCGCTTCCTTTAGGAAAGGTGATGTCCTTGCCGTGCATGAAAAGGAAGAATGGCGCGGCGGGAAAAAAGATAAGGCCCGTCGCGACGATACCGGCGGTCATGGCGCCGGTGTGACCTCCACCCTTGCCTTCCTTCGTTGCCCTAAGGGCAGCTTTCTCGCCGTCCGTTAATCGCACGGAGTCCATGACAATTTCAACTTTTCCGCCTCGTGCCATCCGACGTTTGGGCTGAGCTTCCGTAACAGTTCCCCAGGCGATGCCGCCCTTGGGAATCACGACTACATCTGAAACTTTAATCTCTTCGAGAACCTCGAATTGCACGATGTCATTCACATGCGCATCCGCTGAGGAGACAGTTTGGGAGAGGCGCAATCTAACTGGCGTACCGTCCTCAAGACATGGTTGCTTGCAGGCTGCGATGGGAGTGGTTGGGGCCGAGGGCGGAGTCGAGTTCTGAGTAGGCGGTGGAGTTGTTGATTGAAAGACAAGCGCGACGCAGCACAGCAGCCGCAAGCTGGGGTTCACGGTTGAGGGCGTCTTTTCTAGTTAACTAGACGGGAAACAACCCACACCGTAAACTCAACTAGGGGGTGTGTCATGAGGAGGACCGGCAGGATAAGCGCGGCACGTTGCCGAATCTTCGGTCTTGCGCTATCATCCGCCCAACGTTCCTCTGACTTCGGCCCGCTTATGCGAATCCTCTGCCTGGAAGGTGCACGATGGCGAAGGCCCCCGCGATCGATGAATTTGTCAAGAAATCTAGCCTGGTGATCAAACGAACTCCGGATCAGAAAATCTCCGTGCAAGGAGATTTCGTCTACAAATCGATGCGCTACGAGCTGAGCGGGCAGATCGACGCCGTTTCCGGGAGACCGGAGCCCTTCCGCTCGAAGCTAAGCTGGGGCCAGGAGGTAGTTTTTGAGGAGGTGTCCACGTTTGCCCGCGGAAGGACGCATCGCGAGTACCGCTACGGCAAAGCGACGAGTGGGGTGCGCCTGCTGGTGGTCAATTCGGAGCGGCTGATGGGCGGGTCAATCGTGACCGGATTCGCGGATGGGCGGGAACTTCTTCCCTACTTCCGGCCGCAGCATCAATGTTCCTGCGACGACCCAAAAAAGAAGCCGCCGCGGCCGCTGCTGGTGTGGGGAGAAGGGGCGTCCACCCGGCCTGTAGGTGTGAGTATCTCCACAAAAGCCGCGCCGGAGCTTGAGGGGCTTTCCAAGGTGATGGAGCGCCTGGCCGAGCAACAGCAGGGGGACGGGACGGGCGATGTGGGCGATATCCAATGGTTTCTTTGTTATATCAGCTGCAAGATCACGGAAATCATTTGTATCTTGAGGGCGTTTTTCACCCCCGGCAGCGATATTTTTATTCTGATCTGTACCGGAATTTATGGCGATTGCTTCGACTGGTGTTGGGTGGTAGGCGTTCCGCCTTCATAAAAGGCACCGGCTGCCTGATGCATGTCCGTTTGAGCGACAAGGGCGCACCGGATTCGCGCAGGGGCAGTGCGCGGGATTGCGCCCAGCGGCGTTCAACTGCTGGGAAACTTTTTTGCTGTTAGCCTTCGCGCCAAGTAAAACCGTCGCCGTCATCAATACGATTCCTCACCTGCTCAGTTTTCCAAGCAGAACAAGAAGTCAGATATTTCCCTCGTCACATTCATTCAATGATCGATCCACTTATCCGTCCAAACCGCTTTCGTGGTAGCTGAGGATGCGTGTGGACGCGGTCGGTGCCTAACCTGAAGCGGTCTTGGCATTCGATGCGGGCGTTCCCGCCCCGTTCAACTTCCCCTTTTTACTAAGGTCAGACGACTGTCTCGCGATATTTACTTGACAGATAAACTACTACGGTTTATATAGCCGCCATTCTTGTAGTGTGGAGGGGACGTGCGAATTTTAGTTGGATTGCCCACCAGTCTCGCGTTGCTCTTGTCAGTTACTGCGTTTGCCCCTGACGGGAGAGCTCAGACTACACAACAGGCTGTCGTTCGCGACCCGCAAGCAATCACGATTCTTAACCAATCTTTGGCTGCGATTGGGGGATTGCCGGCGGTTAGCTCGATCCAAGACTACACGGGAATAGGGAACATCACTTATTACTGGACAAGTCAACCAGTCCAAGGCCAAGTTACGGTAAAAGGCATGGGCACGCAGTGTTTCCGCACGGACGCGATTTTGCCTGCGGGCACACGAACATGGGCGGTCTCAAACTTTTCTGGCGTTTTGATTAATCCTGACGGAACAAGCCTGACATCTTCTTCGACCAATCTTTCGACAGCCGGTAGCCTGACACTTCCCTATATCCGGATCGCCTCGATCCTTTTGGACACAACCACCAGCATTACCTACCTTGGAACGATAACCACACCAAGCGGCCAGGACTACGATATTCACTTCGCTCCAAATCCACTTGGATTAAATCCGACGCCTCCTGAAATATCTGGCGTTGGATCTTTCGATCTATACATAGACCCGACTTCCTATTTCGTCGTTGAGTTGTCAGAGACGATGCATTCGGATTCACATTTTCAAACGACCTACATTCACGAAATCGATTTTTCCGATTACCAAAAAGCAGTCAGCATTTTGGCCCCGATGAACATTATCGAGAAGGTTTCCGGGCAAGAAACATGGTCTATGCAATTGAGTTCTATTTCCTTCAACAACGGACTAACGGCAGAGACTTTCACGCCCTAGGCAGCTTGGACCACACGTTTGCACTTGAAAGCGACCGGCGCTTTGTAAGAGATTCCCTACGAGCGCTCAGATGGAGAAAACGACATGAGGCGCGATTTAAAACTCACTATGTTAATTGTAGGTATGATCGGGTCACTTGCAACCGCTCGCCCTTCGGTCGCACAGAGCTACTTGTACGGGTTCGGAAGTTATCCATGGTCAGTCCCCCTGCCAGTGCCTGACGGATATGTCGACGCCGCGAACGGAAATTTGCACGTAGATATTCCCTTGGTTTCGATGCCAGAGCGTGGTCGCATTCCCTTTCTTGCCAAGCTGTCCTACGACTCACATATCTGGCAACAGGTGAGCAGCAGTGGAGGCTCATCATGGCAACCAACAAACGTGCCAGCCCTGCCCACGGTCTGGGGTGGATGGCGGTTAATTACGACGGCAGGAACGGGCAGCGGTGTGACTTACACGATCGGGTCTGGTGTTTGCTATACGAGGGATGGGAATTTGAACCTTCCACACGTGTACTTAATCTATGAAGATTTCCAGTGGACCGCCCCGGACGGCCATTCCATTCCCTTTGGCGCTGTGACTATCCAAGCCGGAAGTGGTAATCCATGTGAAACCAACGAGCCCAGCTCAGGCGGCATCGCAAGAGATGCCTCTGGCTATCATATTAGTGTCACGAATTACACATCGGCAATCGTATATGCTCCTGACGGCACGCAGATTTATCCCAATGTAAAAGACACGAACGGGAACTATTACTCTGCGCCGGATAGCAGCGGGGATGTCACCGACACGCTCGGGCGGACGCCCATCACGACGACGACCAACGGAAGCACGATCACCTATGCAGTTTCGAATTCCGCCGGGGGCTCCTATGACATCGTTGTGACGACCGAATCGATACCTGTGAATACAGCATTTGGGCAATCTGGAGTGACCGAATATTCGGGAAACATAACTGTAATTCAGTCGATTGCGCTGCCGGATGGATCCTCTTACCAGTTCGCTTACGACCAAGGTTCGACTGGGGCGCATTATGGCTACTTAAAGAGCATCACCCTGCCGACAGGAGGAGCGGTCACTTTCAACCAAGAGAACTTTAAGGACGCCTACGGCAACCAAAATCTCTATGTTACGAGTGTCAGCGCTGCTGGGGGAACTTGGTCGTATTCACCACAAGTACTGTCATCTTGTGGTACAACATGCAGCGAGGCGGCTACGGTCACCCAGCCGAGCGGGGACCAAGAGATTTACGACTTAACTATGTATAGTGGCGAAATGTGGCTTACCCTGAGTTCGTTCTACTCTGGGTCCTCTACATTACTCACGTCAACGGCTATCACCTACAACACTTCCGATCCGCCATACATCCAGCCGATCAATTACACGACTACTGTCCCTATTCCAGGAGGCAACCTTAAGAGCCAAAAAACGATTACTTGGGATACCACGAACCTAGGCAATGTCACGACCATAAGCGAGTGGAGATTTTACTCAGGCTCATTCCCTCAGACGGCCGACCGAACTACGTCCTACACATATCTCACCAACTCCGACAACAATATGATAAACAAAAAAACCTCTATATCCATGGTAGGCAATTTTACAAGCGGTTCCACGACGATCAATTACGATGCCTACAGCTCTGGGCAACCGGCACTTGTCACTGGGGTATCAGGACATGACGACACAAACTTCGGTCAGAGCTACACGGCGCGTGGCAATCCCACATCCGTGGTTACTGGTTTTGGCACGACGACAATGACATATGACACGACAGGCCAGCTTCTGACTTCTACCGATCCAAATTCTAATTTAACGCAGTTTTCATACGCGGACAATTTCTTTAATGACAGCGGCACCGCACCAACTGGTTCGGGAGCGAATACCCCTTCGGGCACCACAGCTCCTCAACCGACCAATGCGTACGTCACTTCAATTACGCCAGCGATGAACGGGCCAATCTCAATGGGATACTACTTTGGGTCGGGAAAGCTGGCTGTCGAGACCGACCAGAATCACGTCACTTCTGTATTTCACTATCTCGACGGAAGCGGTTGGGACCGTCCTTCTGCGAGTTTTCTTCCCGGAGGGGAGTGGTTGCTTAGCAGCTATGCTTCCGAAAATGAGATCGATTCGTACAAGAGTATCGCTACTACGAATGCCTCTACAGGATGCTCAAGCTGCACTCATAATCAAATTACCGTCGACGCATTCGGGCGAATCGAGACTTCTTCACTTATCAGTGACCCCGAAGGGCAGGATACAATAACGGCGGCCTACGATTCGAACAGTCGCCTTGAGAGCCTCACAAATCCGGAGAGGTCAACCTCAAACCCCACCGACGGAACCCTCACCTTCGCTTATGACGGAATTAATCGTACAACACAGGTTGCCGATCCGGATGGCAGCGTCGCAAAGGTATACTATGGGACGCAAGTTACTTCGGCTGGCGGAAATTCTTCGCAGGCCTGCTCGGCCACAATCTACGGATCGGGTGTTCCCACCTTGTATATAGACGAGGCCGGTAAAAAGCGTCAGACCTGGATTGAAGGTTTCGGGAATGTGATGGAAGTTGATGAGCCTGATCCAGCTAACGGAAACAGTCTAGACCTCTCGACCTGTTATGAATTCAACGCTTTGAATCAGCTGATTCAAGTTAGTCAGGGAAGCCAGACTCGGACTTACGGAGTCAACAGTCTCGGCCAAGTGTACACGGAAAATACTGCCGAATCAGGAATAGTTGACTACTATTATACGACAGCTACCGGCGGGTATTGTAGTGGCGTACCCACGGCTGTTTGCCGCCGTAAAGACGCCCGCGGCACTACGACAACATATACTTACGACAAGCTTAATCGCTTGACGGGGAAATCCTATTCGGATTCGACGCCATCCATCACGTATTCTTATGACCAGTCGAGTGCCAATGGGCTCACAATAACAGATGGAATCGGAAGGATGACAAGTATGGCCGACGGCTCTGGGTCAGCGGCTTGGAGCTACTATGCGAACGGTTTGATACAGACAGAAAAGCGGACTATCGGTACGGTCACGAACACCCTCTCTTACGCATACAATCTCGATGGCTCGCTTGCGAGTGTAACTTACCCCAGTGGACGCACGGTCACCTACACTGTCGGAAACGCTGACAGATCCACGTCGGCAACAGATTTGGCCAACAATATTAAATACGCAGCAACAGCTAGCTACGCGCCTACAGGAGATGTGAATGGCGTGATTTACGGATTGGCTACGGGCTTCAACGGGATTGCGGAATCCCGATCTTATAATAACCGCCTGGAATTCAATGCAATTTCGGCATCATCTACGGCGGGGACCGCCGAGAGCCTGACGTACAATTACGTTGTGCCGACAGGCAACAACGGTAGCGTCAATTCCATCACAAATGGCGTGAACTCGGGGCTCAGCGAGAACTTTTTATACGATTCCCTAAACCGCATTCTTTCCGCTGCTACGAGTTCGAACAGCGCTAGTGGTTGTTGGGGCGAAAGTTTTGGTCCATCGGGGACACCTCCACCCGGACCGGCCGACGATCGCTGGAGTAATCTGACGGAAATCAATCTAACTCAATGCTCGGGAGGGTCTCTCGGCGTCGGCGTGAATACGGCCTCGAATCAACTCAACACCACCGGATATGCTTACGACTTAGCCGGAAATATGACCTCGGAGGGCAACTCCTACACTTACACATTTGACGCGGAGAATCACCTAACTTCAGCGGTTGGCCCACTTACTGATGGCTACACCTATTGCTATGTATACGACGGAAACGGATTGCGAGTTGAAAAATACCATATCAGCTCAGGGACGTGCGCCGAACCTGGAAGTCCGATCATCGATAAGCTCTATTGGCGCGCAATAACTGGACAAACAATTGCGGAAACCGATGGTTCGGGAAACGTCTTGGAGGAATACGTCTTCTTTGCGGGTCGTCGCATTGCACAGCGCAGCGGAACGGGTGCTGTCAATTATTTGTACACCGATCAAGTCGGGAGTGTGATAGCCATGACCGATGGAAGCGGTAATTCCTGCTATCAATCGACTTTCACTCCGTATGGCGAGGAACATGCTACGCAGTCAACTTGCTCTACAACTTACAAATTCACCGGGTACGAGCGCGACGAGGAGACAGGTTTGGATTACGCCTTTGCCCGCTATTACAATCAGCGTTTAGGGCGTTTTATGTCGGCGGACCCTCTGGCGGGGGCCGTTTCGAATCCCCAGACGTTGAACCGCTACGCCTATGTTGGCAACAATCCGCCCAATAATACCGACCCGCTCGGTTTGTACTGCGCTGTGCGCCTACCGTGTCCTTCGCAACCGTTTGATCCATCTTATGGTTTTGGCGCAGATTTCGAAGGCGTCGGATGGATCGGTCAACCATGGGGTACATCTTGGGAGACAATGGGGGTCTGCGGCGATGACGGTTGCACCGAGGTAGTCAACCAGACACCGTACGGATTCACTTCAAATGGGCCGGGCGGTGATGCCGGCGGAGGCGTGACATCGCCGAAAAGTCCGTGCGCTCCGTTAGAGGCAGCAGGCGGGGGAATTATAAATGCTACTCCGTTTGGTAGCTTAATATTTAATTCAAATGGCGCCCTGGTTGGATTGACTGTTGGTCTAACCGGCGATTCTCCTGAGCAAGTCGGTTCGGTAGTTATTCCTTCGAATACGTCCGTGACCATAGAACAGTTTGAAGATGAGAGCGTTTCTGTAAACTTCTCAAATCCGATTAATTCAGTCTATACATACAAATACCATCTGTTCGGCTTCTCCATTTCGGGCGCGCAATTTGCGAACGGACAGTTCACTCAGGTGGAAGGAGCACCTACACTTTTCGGGATTCCCTTCGGTTCGACGTCAACGGGTTCTTCGAACCTTACAAACCAACTGAACCAAAACCAAGATGCGATAGACTTCGGCAACCTTGTGACTAAAGTGCTCCAATTTATGAGCACCCATATAACTTGTGAGGAGCTATTTGGAGGAGGGTAGGACATGGGGCGGCTCAAAAAGTCTGTAATTGTTTCCATTGTAGGTGGAATCCTGGGTTTCTGTGTGTTCTATTTCCATCGACATTGGGCTGATGGTGTTAACACAGCCGATTTTCGACCCTTAACGAATCTAATAGCTGCAAGAATCGCGCCACTGATAATAATCCCTGTGAAGGGTAGCCCCACTCCCAGAGCGGATGCAAAGTATGTCTATACATACACCAATGCTGTGGAGTTGAGTAAGCGTCTGCAACTACTCACAGTGGAAGCGAACACGCCCCGATCCGCACTCGACATTGCAGACATAGAAGGCGGACTTCGATTTGATGGTTGGGGGCGTCCGTTTTGTATCATCAGGAACGAAGACCGCCTTGCCATTTTCAGCGGCGGTCAAGAGGGCTTTGATTCCGTCGGTTGCGAAGCGGTAAAATCATTGCGAAAGGATATCCCCGGCATGAAGACAGGAGTATTGAACATCTATCCCAATGGAGTACTGGTTCTTGTAGTTTCGGATCAAACCTAGCGCTGTCCAAGAATCAGACACTCCTCGTCTTTGGAGGGCATCATTCAGGCTCACTGTAAAAAGTCCTCTGAGCAGAGATAGTCAATTAGCCGTTAACGGCTTGTGCTTCGCTTTTCCAGTGCTCCTCGCTTTTCTACACGTCATTTTCCGAGCCATCGAGAGCAGGAGGTTCCTGTCGGCTTCGTCAGTGCGAGCGAACACTTTACGGAATTGGCAGAGCATGTGGGCTTCGCGTCCCTTCGATCCCCATCTATCGAATGCAGGCTTCGGAAGGTTCGGTTTCGGCGGCTTCTCACCGTCATAGAACAAGTGGTACATCGGAATCTCCAGCGCGTGCGCGAGCTTTTCCAAGGTTTCGATGGCGGGAACAGTGTGACCGTTCTCGACACGAGAAATGTAGCAACGGAGAAGTCCAGTTCTCTTTTCTATGTCTCCTTGCGACATATCTTTCTGCTCGCGTAAAGCCTTCAATCGTTCACCGATGACCATGTTGATCTCCCGAGCTTTGTGATCTGCATCCTAAAGTTCGCTTAATTGTCGATTGCAAATAAGCTGCTAATCGAGCGGCAACCAGAATGCGCGAGCCGGAGTCGGCAAGCTTAATGTCGCTCTCTGCTCGGCAACTGTTTTCGCGCGCCGCTTGGCCTCCAACTTCTGCAATCGCACGCGAGTAGCACGCTCAGTCGGGTGTTTACCCTCTATCCGCAATTTCCGCTGCAATGCCAGCCCTCCGCGTTTAGCAAGCATCTTCTTCCCCCAGGCGGACGTTGGCGGGTTAAGAGCGAGCCGCCTTGCTTGGCCAACCAGGATGGCTAGTCTCCAGGCTGGGAGATCACCTCGCCAGCGCCTGCAGAAGCGATCCAGCCAGCGATAGGCATTGGCTCGCAGCGTGGGCGTGAGGTCTTGGAAGTATCCCGCTGGACGGCGATGATAATTTTCCAGCGCTGCGATCTTCATGTTCAATATGTCTCACCGCGCAGAAACATTTTCAAGAGGAATGAGTACGTTCCCCCGCAAAGATGGCTTAGTGTGTTTTTCAATCGCGTATAAGAGTGACTTAGCGCGTGCCCCCACCCGTCGATTAGGGTCCTACATCGAGGGGTGCTCGATTATTTGTGGTGAACCTCCCTAAGGGAGGGTGAATTTTGCGGGCCACACTTCCCAAGGGAGATTGGCTCAAATTCCGCTGAAAATCGCTGCAAGATCACTCTATCGTTGGTCGCTATCCCCTACGCCTACGGGGCAATTTGCATTCCAACTATTTTGCAGCGTCGCACACTTTTCGCTTGACGCGGTTCGCAGAATTGTGGCACATGTAGAGCCATAATTAAAAAAACGGCTCCGCCGGATGCTATCAACATCCGACAGAGCCTAACTCCCAAAGTGAGGTGAATCACGATGGAAGCTAACTCGAATCTATCAACGGGCCATCCGCAAGGCAATGTCTCTCAGTCCGGACTCGAATCACTCAAACGTGCTGTTTCGGGTCAATCGTTCACCAATTTTCCGGCGATCTTTCAGGGATTCGGCGCAAAGGGGGTTCCTGAATCGGAGATCAGGCCGCGTGAGAATGTGTTCACCTTCGACGCATGGAAAGCATTAGGCCGCGTCGTTCGGCGTGGCGAGCATGGCGTCAAAATCTGCACGTTCATCGAATCCAAAAGCAAGGAAATCGATCAGGACACGGGCGAACCGAAGACCATCCGGCGCCCGTGGACTACGACGGTCTTCCACATCTCGCAGACCGAACCGATCAAGGGGGGTGCGCGATGAGCGCCCCCTCTTTCGCATTTCCTCAACCGCTGGCCGAGAAATATCGGCCTCGCGCGATTGCAGAGTTTATCGGTCTCGAACGGCCTAAGCGAATCATGGACAGTTTTGCCAGCAATCCGCGCAGCGCAGCGTTCCTGTTCATCGGGCCGAGCGGCACTGGCAAGACCACGATGGCACTGGCGCTGTGTGATGCCATCGGCGGGGAGCTAATTCACATCCCAAGCTCGCACTGCACCGTTGCCGAGTTGGAGGACGCACTACGCATGACGCAATACGTCCCTATGGCGGGGAAACGGTTCTGGTTCGTGCTGGTGGATGAGGCCGACCAGATGACCGACAAGGCGCAACTCGCACTGTTATCGAAGCTAGACAGCACGGGCCGCATTGATGGCTGCGTATTCGTCTTCACTTGCAACGCCACCGACAGGCTAGAGGCGCGTTTCCTTTCCCGCTGCCTGACGATTGAGTTTTCAAGCTATGGCATGGCCGGAGACATCGCGGATTATCTCGCCATGGTCTGGCACGCGGAAGGTGGGAACGGGAATGGGCCGGACTTCACGCGTCTAGCCAAAGAGTGCCGCAACAACGTCCGCGACTGCCTTGGACGCCTAGAGGTGGAGCTATTGGCGCTGTAGGACCAAAGGAGGCCCATGCAAAAGACATGGAGCACTGCTGGTGCTGCGCGGAAGATCGGCGTAGGCCTACGGACCCTTAACCGCTGGCTCGCGCACGGAAAGATAAAGCCATCCGTCGCGGTTCCCATGGGCGGGGGCCGCACGCTCTGGCGCTGGACCGATGCAGACATAGCCAAAGGCCGCAAGGTGAAGGCCGCGCAGAGGCCAGGTCCGAAGGTAGGTGCGAGGTGAGAGCTGCTATCTACGCGCGGGTCTCGACTAACAATGGCCAGGACCCTGCTGTGCAAACCAGAGAGCTGCGCGAATATTGTGAGCGCCGGGGATGGCAGGTCGCTGGCGAGTACGTGGATGCAGGGATATCTGGGGCAAAGGATTCCCGGCCAGAGCTAAACAGGATGATGGCCGACGCGCACCAACGCCGATTCGATGCGGTTGTGGTCTGGAAGTTTGACCGATTCGCACGCTCCGTGTCGCACCTGCTTAGAGCACTAGAAACGTTCAATGCGCTCGGTATTGCATTTGTCAGCCTGAGCGAGCAGATCGACACGAGCACTCCAACAGGCCGGATGGTCTTTACAGTTCTGGGCGCGGTCGCCGAGCTAGAGCGGTCACTGATTGCGGAGCGCGTGCGAGCGGGGCTGCGCAATGCCAGGGCGAAAGGTAAGCGGCTAGGCAGGCCTCGCGTTGTCCTAGACGCCGAGGAGATTGCCAGTCTTCGCGCACAGGGGCTTGGATGGAAGGTAATTGCGAAGCAACTAGGTCACGGAGTCGGAACGGTGATGCGGATGGCTCAGGAGGGACGCTAGCCTGCTCCTAGGAAGACTCTTGTTCCATCGCGACCATTCGCAGACAACTCTCGCACAGACAATCCGAATATTGCGCCCGTAGCTTTGCCAGTATATCCGGCCCCACAAACAGCTCTGTGCACCAACATCCCGGTTCCTGGTGACAGGCAAATACTTGGCCACAGCGGGGACATCTCCTCTCGGTGATCGTCGGCATGGGTTCAGAAATCCCCTCGAAATCGGCCCTGCTAAGTCTATGGCAAGGATGGGCTGTTGGTCAGCCCGTGTGCGGTTCAGAAATCAGAAGTTTTTGAGGCGTGGCCTGACCAATCTCCCCAGCGCGCGTTACTTTTGGCACCATATCTCGAATGCCCAAGCCCGTCCAACCTTCCACACGCGCACGGCTAGAAAAGGCAGTGGAAAGGTGGAGCGGGACGCATGCAACCCAGCGAGAAGCGAAGTGTCTGTTTTGAAAGAGGAAACACGGTTTTGCCGCCAAAACCGACCATTCGAACCACGGCATACCATGGCAGCCCAGAGACATGGCTCAAAGCTCCAACTCAGAACAGCGGAGGAAAAGGGCGAAACCTAGATTTCTCTCGGTTGTCGGGACATTTTCCGGTGAGGCGAAGTTCGTCGGGCTCGTGCGCTGGGGCTCAATTGTGCAGTGTCAGTCGAGGGAGCTCCTGGCGACTTTTGGGGTGACAGAATCTCAGTGCGGGGATATATTCCCATCAAAACGTGACCTCGTCTATCTGCAGCCCAGTCCCCGGGACCTGACAGAAGCCACCCTGAAGTGCGTTGAATCGGAATATGAATTCTGCTCACAAACAAACCTATAAATAGTTCTTCTTTTAGCAGTGAAACCGCAACAAGATCGACGACCGAGCTCATTGGCCCGTTCAGTTGCTCCACGGACGCCCGAATCATCGGCCGCTTTTGGACGAATCGAACCGGTGGGACGATGCCTTTTGGAAAAGCATAGATTGCTAAGGTCCATGCATTTGCACTTTTCGGTGTGCAGTTCCGGTAGTAAAAGTCGCAAGGCTCGAAGACGATGAGTCCGTCCTTCTCTTGGGCGCTCTCGAACTGATCCAGGCCATACACCGTCAACGCAAGGATAGGACCACCAAACGAAGGTCGAGAGAGTGGACGTGAGAACAATCCTAGTCCTTTTGCTTCTCCCGAGACGAGGTCTTTAGAGGCGGTTATCCGCCCCGGTCTTTCGCCCGAAAATTCGACGAATCCGTCTGCGTGATAGTTCAACTTCGCTTTGTCACGGGCGTCAAAAGCGACTGCCGCATCCCAAGCAACAAAGCGCGGCGCGGCAACGCCTGGAATAACAGGATGTTTGAACAAAAATCCGGTATGAGCCTTGTGGCAAGGCACAAGAATAGAAAATCCATTGCCTTCGAGACCGGCGATTTCTGTTATCTTGCAAGGCTTCTTGCCATTCGCTGGTCGAATGGCGATTGTCTCTCGACTACTGTCTTTCAATCTGCGCTCCCCGGCGATTCGAGTCTAGACCACGCAATGATTTAGGACAAGTGCCGCGAGGATTGGGGCTGTTCGACAAAAGCAGGGAATGAACCAATACAAACTGCTAGGAGGGGGTGCCGGTAGGATGTAGGATTTAGTTGAAACAGTTATGACCGTGAGAATAAATTGCCGATCTGCAACTGTCAACGAGACCGCCGACGTTCTCGGCGTTTCGGCCAAGAGGGTAAAAGAACTAAGGACGATTATCGAGCATGCCAAGAAAAGCCGTCGGGCTATGGGCATCTCTTGGACTCCGCCAGCGGCAACTTCGAAGTCCCTTGGGGCCGTCATTGATCACACAGCGGAGAAAGGACGCAGGTATTCCGCTGTGAAACCGTTTTCCGAATCTTCAAAGATCAAACGCCTCAAGAGGTCCAAGGGCCCCCGGAGGACGAAAAGGCGTGGCAAAAAAACCAAGAGTACCCGGAGAAGTGTTTCTAAACATCCCGTATGACAAAAAGTTTGAGAGATTGTTTGTCGCTTACATTGCCGGAATTACTGCTTTTGGTCTCATGCCTCGTGCCACGCTTGAAATACGCAGCAGTTCCCGTCGTCTTGAAAAAATTCTGCGATTGATAGCCGACTGCCGCTTTTCCATTCACGATCTTTCTAGAGTCGAACTCGATGTACGTCCACCCAGAACTCCTCGCTTCAATATGCCGTTCGAACTAGGCTTAGCTGTCGGTAGTTACTGGAAGGCAATGGGCAAGCAAAACTGGTTCGTCTGTGAAGCGAAGGGTTATAGGTTGTCGAAATCCCTAAGCGACTTGAACGGCACCGATCCCTACATTCACGATGGGAAAATTGCAGGAGTTTTCCGGGAGCTCTGCAATATTTTCACCAGATCGGGGGGACAACCGACGGTCCAGCAGATGAACCTAATCTATCGAGAGTTGAGGCGGAATCTTCCTGCAATTCTGCGGAGATCAGGCTCTCTGTCTCTCTACACGACTACGGTGTTCAAGGAACTGGCTGTGGCGGCGAAAATCTGTGCCGAAAATATTATGCTCTAGGTGCTGTAGAGTAACGAGTATCCACGCTGTCCAGAAAGATGGCAAATGACACGAAAGCGTACCCGCTGCTGAGCCGCCATTACGGATATGTGCGTGCACGACAACTCGAAGGTACCTATCCGGGTGATCGTACGACCGGGACCTGGCCGATAACCACAGAGAGAATCCAATGGGGCTGGGGAGCGCCCCCGGAGAAAGCGTGGCCCCATAACAACTCTGTTTGGCCGCCTCCGGAGCCTGCTGGAATCGACGCTATTGCTCACAAGAACCTAGGTTTTAAGTATCAAAGGGTCCGTTCCCTCGATGAATGCAAGTTCGTAATGGCGTACTATTCACCGGTGCTTGTCACCCTCGACATCACGAGAAATTGGGCCGCGCCCGCAAAAGGAAAAATCCCGGAATGGAGTCGGAAGGAGCCCACAGTCGCATCGCACGCTGTAACACTGATTGGTTACGACGATGCCAAAAAGCAACTCACGTTCCACAATTCTTGGGGCCCGAAATGGGGAGACAACGGATGCGGATACATAAGTTATCGCACCTTCGAACGAACGTGGTGTGAGGGATGGTTTTCCTACTTACATGGTCCCAGCCAACCGAGAACGGGCCCTGAGAGAGGTCTGAAGCAGCGAGCCTCGGCGGCGAAGGAGTTTGGAGGGGGAATTCTTCACTCCCGAGAGATCGTGGGCCCGAACGAGGAGCGAATAGCCTGGGCTTTCGCTATTCAACGCATCGATACTCTAGATGTTGAGGAATTGTTTGTGAAACCCGACCACAGGCGTAAGGGATATGGGAAGGCCCTAGTTCGACTTTTGGGACAATTGGCTTTTGACCTGCAACAATGCCCGAGGGTATGGGTTCCGTATCCGGATGCAACTCCGGAAAACCTGTTCGGCATGGAAAAATTGTTCAATAGCCTTGGGCTTCAGCTTTATGAGGCCCCGGTTCGGTGGGCCCCGTTTGTCTTTTATAAGTAGAAAGGAGACATCCTCACCATCTTGGCAAAAAGGATTTTCTGTTCAAGCAAACGCCGTTTCCGATTTGCCGTTGGTTTCCCCGGACTGTACTGTGCTGCTCGGTAATAAGCAAGGCTCAGATAAGGTCCGAAGGTGTTATATTCTCCAGCTTGGCGGGCGTGGCTCGCCTTCATTATGCAAGAGCTTGGCCACGCACTGGGAGATAGTTGTTCGTGGCCGGTCCTCGGAAGCACCACTACGTTGCTGCTTTCTATCAGCGGAATTTCACAAATGAAAATGGCTTACTCTGGGTTTACGATCGCTGGCGCGAGCGATTCAACGAACTCAATCCTAGGTCTGTTTGTGTCGAGACCGATTTATACAGCTTAAAACGGAATGGAGCTAACAATCCGGTAGTCGAACTAAAAGTGCTGGGCCCTGTCGATGACATGGGCGCGACTGCGATCAGACGTTTACGCGATGATCGCGCGGTGGAACGCACGGCGATTGCATATTTTCTTGGATTTCAATACACGCGTTTGCCAGCGATGGCCATGATGATTCTTGATCTGCACGAACGAGCCCTCGACGCAATAATGCGAATGACAGCTGCCAACGAGGAAAGAATGCAGCACGCTATCGATGATTACGAACGCAACACAGGCGGGAAGATAAATGTACCCGCAAAAGCGTTAACCGAAGCAGTGCAAGATAATCAGTTAGTTGTTAAAGCGAACAAGAGTGTGTCTTTGGAAGCAATGGTCGAGCAGGCCAAAACCATCAGCCAGTTCGTTGAGCCGCTACCATGGCAAATCCTCGAAGCGAGCGTCGATTCAGGATTTATAATCTGCGATAGTCCGGTTACGGTAGCTCCGCCCTCGGGAGTGAATGATATTGGTGTCGGAATACCTGGAACGGTCACCTATTTCCCTCTAACGAGGCGCCTATGCCTGCGCGTGGGTGGAGACGGTCCGGCACTAGAGAGTCGTTCTATCGACCGAAATACTGTCAGAGTAATTAATCGAAACATTGCGGCCAACTCGGAACGGTTCATAATGGGTCCATTGAAGTGCCAACTGGAAACTATCATCGCCGAAGCCAATGCGTCGCAACGTCCGAGAAGCCCCAGAGCGAGTGTTGAAGTTGACGGAACTCCACTCAATGGTGGGACTATTACACTCCGCGTGAACCCGCGCGACCATTTCTATATCGACGGACACCACGCCTGACCGAAGATAGAAGAGCCAAAATTCATGAACGGATTCTCAAGTTCAAGCCTGACGTTTGATGACTTCTGGCCCGCTGAATTCGAAGAGTTTGCCTACGATCTTCTGGAACACTTCAAGTTTGTAAACCTCAGCTGGCGGAAAGGATCGGGACTGCCTGGCCCTTCGGTTAGACCTCGACTTCTCTTGCTACAACCCTACGCAGGTGTGCCCAGATCTGTGCCCACCATCAAGCCTTTCTGAATCTAGAATGCGGACATAATTTGGTGCACGATTTGGTTCACACCAAGATTGAAACTGATAGCGATTGATCGGCAATGGCTACCTCCAAGCGTGCACCGCAAGCAAAAGATAATCGAGCAAGATACGCATTGGTTGACAACCATCGCCAGATGGACCATAGACAACTGATAAGGGTGAGGTCGGTAGTTCAAGTCTACCCAGGCCCACCATTC
>DATKPS010000179.1:0-5820 GCA_035524015.1 Candidatus Sulfotelmatobacter sp. | reverse complement strand
TGCAGCTGGGCACGCCGCTAGTGTCTGAGATCACCGACGTGCCTCGGTTCAATCGGGAAGCCTTGATAGCCGCTCTGCGCACCGACCAAGCTGGTAAGAGCACGTTTCCTGAATTTCTGAATGCGTCTTGGCGTGCAGGAGTCGTCCGCTATGATGTCGATTTCGCGGCTCGCACATGCACTTATTACGGAGCGGGGAACGAAGAGTACATAGAGAGCTACCCAGTCGTCGACGTGCGGTAGGTTCTTAGGTCCAGGTTTGCCACTCAAACCGGCGCTTCGTTGACTTGTCTAAGCTTGCAACCTAAGATGACTGCGCCATGACGAAGTCCGACGCGCTCATCGGGCGCACCATTTCCCACTACCTCGTCCTGGAAAAATTAGGCGGTGGCGGCATGGGCGTGGTGTATAAGGCGGAGGACACTCGCCTGCAGCGCTTCGTCGCCCTGAAATTTCTGCCGCTCGATGTTGCTAGTGACGCGCAGGCGCTGGCGAGATTTCAACGAGAAGCCCGCGCCGCTTCTGCTCTCAATCATCCGAACATCTGCACCATTCACGACCTCGGCGATGAAAATGGGCAGGCCTTTATCGCCATGGAGTTTCTGGACGGTCGCACCCTGAAGCACGAAATCGGCGGACGGCCGCTCGAGTTGGAGCGGGTGCTCGATATTGGCTTGGAAGTGACGGATGCGTTGGACGCCGCACATTCGCGAGGGATTGTTCACCGCGACATCAAACCCGCGAATATCTTTATCACTCGGCGAGGGCACGCCAAAATTCTGGATTTCGGATTGGCGAAAATCGCCACCGTGAAATCACCGGCTGTTCGCGGAGAATCTCTCGCTACGTTGGTAGAAGAGGAATATCTGACCAGCCCAGGAACCGCACTCGGTACCGTCGCGTATATGTCTCCAGAACAAATACGCGGAAAGGAACTAGACGCGCGGACGGATTTGTTTTCGTTTGGCGTGGTGCTGTATGAGATGGCTACAGGAGTTCAGCCCTTTCGCGGCGATACCTCTGGCATCATTTTCAATTCCATCCTCGAGCGTCAGCCAGTCCCGCCGGTGCGCCTCAATCCAGAAATTCCCCCGAAACTGGAAGAGATTATTACCAAATGTCTGGAGAAAGATCGCGAAGTCAGGTGCCAGTCCGCCGCAGAGTTGCGCGCGGATTTAAAGCGGCTGAAGCGTGACACGGATTCAAATCGTGCATTGGCGCAGAGCTCGGGGACCTTTCGTGCGGTCAGCGGCGCCAGTGCGCCTGCGGTAAGCGGTGGATCTGCCGCAAACGCGGCCATCAGCAGCAGTCCAGTTTCCGCCGAAGCAAGCGCAGCAGCACCCGCACAGACCATTACCTCTCATAGGCACACCCTGCGCTATGTGGCCGGCGCGGCGCTCCTGGCCCTGCTGGGCGCGACAGCACTGGGATGGAAATTCCTTCGACACGGCCGCACCGAGTTCCGCCCCGGTAACATCGCTCTGAAACAATTGACGGATCACGGACAGGCTTCCCTCTACGCCGCAATTTCCCCGGACGGCCGCATGGTGGCGTATGTCAAGCGCGAAGGGGATCGCAGTCTACGCGTGATGCAGATTGCCACCGGGAGCGAGGTGACGGTTGTGCCCCCAGGCCCTGGCTTCTTTAGTTCGGCCACTTTTAGTCCTGACGGAAATTATTTGTATTACTCCCACACGGATTCGGCCAACGCTATTAACGAAAATTTATTTGTCGTGGCTTCTATGAGTGGAACGCCACGGCTGGTGGTAAACGACGTAGCCAGCGGCGTATCGTTTTCGGCCGATGGAAAGCGCATGGCCTATCTGCGGAAATTGGTAGACAAGCATGTTTCGCAAGTTCTGGTGGCCAACTCCGACGGCAGCGGCGAAAAATTGTTCTACCAGGGTGCGGAAAGAGCAGTCCTTTACGGATTGAGTTGGGCAGGCCCTAACGACCGGCTGGCGTTGCTGTCGAAGATTGTGGGGCAGGATACCGAACTCTTGATTCTGGAATCCAACGGCAAAATCGAGAGGACTCTGCAACCTTTACGCATCGCCACCGATGTCGTGTGGATTCCCGACGGGAGCGGCCTGTTCCTCGTGGGTCTGGCAAAGACCAATGATCCTTTCCAGGTTTGGTTTCAGCCTTATCCCAGTGGGCCTGTGACCAAGGTCAGTAACGACCTGGACGATTATTCCAGTTTAAGTGTGACTGCCGATGGCAACGCGCTGGTAAGTTCAAGGTATTACGTAAACGCGGCAATCTACGTGGGCGACGTGCCGCGTCAATTGACCGACAAAATCGACTGGAAACTCGACCCCATCTCTACCGAGCAAACCGCCGGGGCAAATGGATTGTCGTGGACCAGGTCCGGGAAACTACTTCAACTCGATTGGGGCAGGCACCTGTTCATCACAGATCTGCGCGGCGGTGAGCGCACCCAGTTGGCCGATGAGCATCAGGGAGTGTTGGAAGCGGTTGCGTGCGGGAACAGTGATTGGGTGCTGGAGTCGCGTATGGCTTCCGACCAGACTGCCAACATTTGGAAAGTTAATGGGGCCACAGGCGAACTCTCGAAACTCACCAATACCAACGCGGCAGATTCGATTTCCTGTACCCCGGACGGTAAATCGTTTCTGTTTCAAGATTATGGCGCACAAGCCATTTACAAGATGGCCGTGGATGGAGGCAGCCCCAAAGAAGTCGCTAAAGGTACCGTTTGCTGTCCGGCTATCTCCCCGGACGGGAAGTGGTTTGCGTATCTGAAAACGGAGGGGCAAGCTGCGAAACTGAAGGCAAGTTTTGTGGTAAGCAGACTCGAAGACGGAGCGGCCATAAAAGAAATCGCGATGGCGCCGGGCTTGTTGACCAAAAATGGCTCGATGGAGCTTGATTGGTCACCGGATGGCAAGGGTCTGACGTGGTTGAGTACCATCAAAAACGCCCAGCACATCATGCTGCAGCCGTTGGCGGGAGGTCCGCCCGTGCAGTTGACCCACTTTGAGAACGAGCCCTCACTGATCACGCAGTACGCCTGGTCACACGATGGGAAAAAGCTTGCCATCACACGGCAGAGGTTCAATGCCCGCGACATTATGATGTTCACCGGTTATCGGTAAGACGCGTCTTTGCCAGTTGCTGCTTTTCAGTTCTAATGCCCAACGCGCGTGGTGTGATTCGGATTGCTCAACTCCCGGTCCGCTAACCGGACGCGTGATCTGTCCCCCAAGCGCAAGTATAGAGAATGGTGGTAATGGTTACCACTTGTCCGGTAAGCGCTGCCGGCTCAGGTGGTCGACTTTTTCGAGCAATTGTTCCGGGAGACAGCCGAAGTTCTCCGCAATTTCAGGCGCTTGAACTGTATCATGCAGTGCTTCGCCCATCATCGCCAGCACATCATGAAAATCCTCTGGCAGATTCTGTTCGGCCCAATCTTTCTCCCATCCTTCGCTACGGGAGAAAAATAAGTCTGTAGCCCAGCAGTTAGCGTTCGAGCGACCTTCACCGCCGAGGAACGTGAGCAATTCTATGAGGCTTTGCCTGAGCGTCGCCTAGTCTACTGATTCAGCGACCAGTTGTTGATAGACCCCTTCAAGGAGGGGCCGCAATCCGGGCGATACCTGCTCTTCGTTCCGTGGACCCGAAACGTCCAACTACGCCTCGCTGAAGCTCATGCGTCCGAATCTATCACGACCGGAACTCCGATACCGGTAAGTAGTTCTGATACCTAAATGGAAGGTAACCCCGTTCTATCGAGACCTAGCCGACGTCGTGTACCATTTCAAGGTCCGGAAGGGTGCGTCATAGACTGGGCTCAGGGGAAGCGAACGGGGTTTTGCACCCCCAGGATTTAACGCTTTGATGCCTTCCCGATGAGGGACTTCAGTCCCAGTGCTTCAGCTGCGGCCACAATTCCTTCAACGGCTGCTTGAGCCCTCGGCAATAGAACACGTCGGAATTCTCGTACGGCATCGAGTATGGGTGGTACACGCTCGCGACCTTCTGCACGCTCGCAAACAGTTGCTCGAGGTGCTCTTGGCTATCATCCATGACGATCATACTTTCGCCCGTGTAATCGCGCGGTCCCCAGAAGAAATAGCTTTGGTGACCGCTGATCGCCCACGGCAATCCATATTTCGGCCCGAAGAGATCGATCGCGCCGGCTTGGCCATAGTTCTGGACAAAGATCGCCGTCTTCGCTCGAACATCCGGCGGCAAACTGTTGTAAACGCCCGCCACCGTCGCGACCATTTCCGGCCAGCCAAACTGGCTCGCATAAATCTGCGGCAAGGGGCCCAGCTTGTGCGTTTCAATCGCAGGCTGCGAGAGGTGCAACGTGCGCGTGTAGTGAATATAGGTTTCGACCGGCAGCACCGGCGTGACGAGCGGCGCAAGAATCGCGCCCGCCGCGATCAGCAGTGCCGGGTAGGCGACTCTCACCCATCTTCGCTGCCGCGCCTCGAGGAAACGTTCCCACATGACGCTGCCGGCGGCGAACACCAGCGGAAAGGCGGGCCAGAGGTAATACACGCGCGGACTCATCGTAACAATCACGCCCGCCGTAAACACCCACGCCCAGCCCAGCGCGCGAAATCTCTTCCCTTGCTCCGCGAAAAAGAAAAACCACAGGCCCGCCAGCCACAGGGGCGCGGTCAACGGGTTCATCGCACCAATTTCCTGACCGAAGAAACTGAAGAAGCCCAACGGCGCGTCCCGTCCGCTGCGTCGAATGTTGGCCTGCAATTCGAGAAATGGAAACTGGTGCAGAACATTCCACCAGAGATTCGGGACAAAAATCAGAAACGCGACCACTCCACCAATCCATAACCACCGATTCGCGAGCAGCTTCCGTTGGTTCGTGAGCAGTAGTCCAAACACAATCCCAGCGCCGAAGATCATCATCGAGTACTTGTTCTCGAGACCGATGCCCGCGACCAGGCCGAACCAAATCCACAGCCTCTCATTTCCGGTTTTTATCATGCGAATCACGAGATACGCGCAGGTCATCCAGAACAGTGGCTCGAACGCATTCATCGTGAAGAGGCTGTCCAACCCGAGAATGCCAGGCGCCGTGAGTGTGGTAATCGCCGCAAGTACCTGCGCGAAGCGCTTACCACCGAGTTCGCGCGCAATCAGCGCGGTTAACACAACCTCCGCCGCCCCCGCAAGCGCCGGCAAAAATCGGATCGCGAGCAGCGTCTGACCGAGCGTATGCCGCACCGCCCAGGCAATCATCCCGATCAGCGGCGGCTGATCGACATAGCCCGCAGCAAGATGATGGCTGCAGGACAGGTAGTACAACTCGTCACCCAAGTACCCATACCTGTGTCCCGCGTACAAATGCACCACCAGCTTGCACGCGGCAATCAGGAGTACAAGCGTGGTCGTGCCCAGCATCGGAAACAGGTGCCGTTCGTCACGGCTCTCTACCGTGCCCCCCGCCATTTGCGGCTGCGACTCCGCCATCATCCTCGCTTGCTCCAAATCGGTGTCGGCAAGTTGGTCATATCGTTGAATTGCTTGACAATCTATCTCAATTAGGGGGATCTTGCTCGCCGACTTTGGACAACTCCTGATAAGTCCGGTGCATTCGACGGGTCGATGCAACACCATGGGATGTAAATCTGAGGTGTAAAGGTGGTGTTGCTATGAGATTTAGACCCGGGCGGTTGGGGCTTTCTGCGATCGACAAGCGTGAGATTTGGAGTCGATGGAAGGCCGGAGAGACGCTGCATGAGATTGCGCGCGCTTACGGCAAGGGTCACAACGCGATTCGCGCTGTGTTGCTGCCGCGCGGTGGCATTCCTCCTCTGGCTCGTCG
>DATKPS010000178.1:0-16178 GCA_035524015.1 Candidatus Sulfotelmatobacter sp. | reverse complement strand
CTAAAGAGTCTGTGTGAGAACTCGTAAGCAGGCCCTCAGCGGCTGAAGCCGCAATGATTCTGCGCTGGTTACGGCACGACTGAAGTCGTGCCCTGACGACAAACAGAAGTTGTCACACGGACTCTAAAGCTCCGACCCCCGGTGCCGAACACATTTTTCCGCAAGCTGTAAAGCCTGTGCTACAGCGGATTTGGTTATTCGGCGACTGGGCGTTTGCGCTTCCATTCGTGCTCGCGGCGGAGCAGGGATTGATGCTTCTTGATCTGCAGCTCAATCTCGCTAAAGGCTTTCTTGCAACCCGCTAGAACATTTTTTCCGTTTCCCGTGGCGCGGAGGGTGCCGGTGGGGAGGGACAGGGTGAGCGCCAAGGACTGCTCTTCGGTTCGCGGGTTCTTCGAAAACACCCCTTTGATCTGCACTAAGTCGGGCTCATAGCTCTTGAGCAGCCGCCCCAACTTATCCAGACGCCGGGTGACTTCCATTGCCACAGCCTGTTGCGAATCAATATGCTTATAGCTAATTGAAACGTTCATGGTTGCACCTGTAGGGCAGATAGGTCGTAAGGTAGGAAGGCGACGCAGTCTTTCTGCACCGCATGACGACAGCCTAGCACTCCGCTCACTGGCTTGCAATGTTACAGCACGTTGACAGGATCGACAGGGTGCTTGGCGTGGCCAGCGAGCAAAAACGGTATGGTGAGATCCTTCGCACGCAAACTACGCGGACTCAGGATGACAGTTCTAGTTGAGGGTTGTTCGGTGAGGGCTGTGCGCACTGAGAAATTCGGGTTAGTCTACTTGGTGGCTGCATCGCTTTCGCCGCGCGATTGCTCGTGTCATGAACAAGCCCCCGCTGTCTAAACTGCCACCGCGAAATCGACTGCGCGTCGGTCCCGCCGGATGGTCGTACGCCGATTGGGCCGGTTACGTGTATCCGGTGCGGCGGCCAAAAGGGTTTCACGAAGCGGCGTACCTGGCGGAATTTTTTGACACCATCGAAATCAACACGTCTTTCTACCAGGCGCTTCGACCAGATCTCGCCGCGTTATGGCTGGAACGCGTCTCCAGCAATCCTTCGTTTGTGTTCACGGCAAAAATGTGGCAAAGGTTCACACGCGATCCCTCGGGTACTGGGGAGGAGGAACGCGCCGTCCGCGAGGGCTTTGACGTTCTGCGGGAAGCGGGAAAACTGGGCGCGGTGCTGCTGCAGTTCCCTTTTTCCTTCCATCGCACGCCCGAATCGATCTCGTACCTCAGCGGTGTATTGACTCGTTTCGGCGATTATCCGCTGGTGGTGGAACTGCGCCATGCCACTTGGCAGATTCCGGACACCTTCAAGCTGCTCGAGGAGCACCGGGCGGGCTTCTGCAATATCGACCAACCCGTCATCGGCCGCTCGCTGGAGCCTTCCGCCAACGTTACTGGTGCGGTTGCGTATGTGCGGCTGCACGGCCGGCGGTACGACACGTGGTTCGACGACAATCCCGACACTCCGGCGCACGAACGCTACAACTATCTTTATTCCGCGGAAGAACTAAATCCTTGGGTCAAGCGCATCCAAGCCATTCGCGCGGAGAGTCGGGAAACTTATGTCATCACCAATAATCATTACCAGGGCAAGGCGGTGGTCAACGCGCTCGAATTGCTGAGCATTCTGAATGCAACGAAAGTGAAGGTACCGGAGCCTTTGCGCCAGCACTATCCGCAACTGGAGAAAATTGCCAGTGAGATGCCGGCCGAGCCCACGCTTTTCCCCATGGGTTCCGCGCCGGTAAAAAGGAGAGACGGGTCTACTTCTTGAAGAGATTCTCGAAGGCCTGGCGGGCATCCATGGGCCGGCCATTACTGGGAGCTTCCGCGGGAACTTGCGCGGGCTGCATGTAGGAGGTGGGCGCGGTATCTTTCTCTACCGTGGTCCGGAACTCATAGAACGTGCATTCGTTCTTCCCGTCCTTAGGAGAAATCCTTGCGGGAATCGGCTGTGTGCACTCGAATTGCGCGCCGCTATCGAAGAAACGGCACTGCTTACAACAGTGCAGTTCGCAATTGCATTTCGGACACTTGCCGTTGGGATCAAAACCGGCAACGAGTACCGCTCCGCAATTGGAACAACGCGCTCGCGTTACCGTGCCCACCATGCGCGGGGTGCGAGGACCCAGGTGATCCGTCGCGCCGCGCGGTCCGCCCTGCGGCGGCTTGCGCTCTCTATCACGCTTTTCGTGCTTTTCTTGTTTTTCGGCATCACGATAGCCGCGGTGACCGTACTTGCGATCCACAAACGCCTCCGTCCGTCAGCCGCACCGGACTGTAACTGCAAACTGAGTCACGACTGTATAAATACGTGTCTTTTTGCCCGAGTGTATCCAATCGGAACGCTACGCCCGGCACACCAGTCTTCCCCTTTGAAGTTATTCTGGAATGCCGCTTAGCGAGAGCAGAAGATGGGACATCTATGTTTGTAATCCTCTGGGAGTTTGAAGTCAAGCCGGGAAGTGAAGACCGCTTTCAAAACGCCTATGGGCCTGTTGGTCCGTGGGTTCAGCTGTTTCAAAGCGATCGCCATTACCGGGGCACTCTCCTCCAGCGGGATCCCGCCCGCCCTCTCTTTTATTTCACTATCGACCTCTGGGATACCGAAGCCGCGTACCAGGCTTTCCTGGACGCAAATCGGGTCGCTTACGGACAACTCGACGGCGACACCGAGCACCTCGCGTCACAACAGCGGCATATTCTCTCGTTCACGCTCTAGCAAACACGCCCTCAGCGGCTGAAGCCGCGCTGGAACTGAGCAACTTTACGGCACGGCTCAAGCGGTGCCCTGACGTACAAACAGGGCTACCAGACCGTCGGGTGACAAATCTGGTTGAACTATGGTCTTGGGCGTGCCCGCTATTCTAAGCACGGCCTCCGCTGCCAAATAGCCACTGCGCACTGCGCCTTCCATCGTGGCAGGCCAACCGGTGTTGGTCCAATCGCCGGCCAAAAACATGCGCTGCAAGGAAGTCTGTTGTGTTGGACGCCAGCGATCGACTCCAGGTTGCGGAGAAAATGTGGCTGTGGCTTCTTTTATCACGGTAGCCTTGAGCAGCTTGGCGTCTCGTGCAGCGGGCAGGGCTTGGCGCACTTCCGCGAGACAAAGATCGATAATCTCCTGCCGTGGTTTCTGCAGCAATTCATAAGAGGCGCTAATGACTAATTGCAGATACTGCCCTTTCGCCGAGTTGCTACCGTTTCTCCCCGAGTACAGGGCGCTTTTGTTGAAGATCCATTGGGTCGTCGTCTCCAAAAGGGTGACAAACGGCTCCTGCATCACCTCGCGGTCAAACCAGAAGTGCACTCCGGTAATCGGCGAAGTTTGGATGTTCTCCAGGTGGGCCAGGGAGGGCTCCTGTTGTTTGATGTCTGCCGGCAGCAAATCGGACAAGGTTTCGTGGGGCACCGCCAAAACGTAGGCATCGGCGGACTCGCGACGGCTTTCGTCAAACTCGACGCTGGTCAAACCGCTCTGGTCGAAATGCAGCGCGCGCACCGGCATCCTCAGGTTCACTTCCCCGCCTCGCCGCTCAATCTCGGCCTTGCAACCATCGTAAAGCTCTGCCAAAGGCACGGCCGGGACGCCCATGCGGTAACCGCTGCGGTTCGACAAAAAGCCCTTCCAAAAAACATCCACGCCAAACCGGGCGTCGGTTTTGTCCAGTTCTTCATCCAGCGCGCTGACTAGCACCACCCGCCAGAACCTTTCGATTGCTCCGGGCGTCTGCTTTCGCTTTTGCAGCCACTCCAGCATCGAAAGGCCACCCGGCGTATCCAGGTCCGAGGTGTGCCCCTTCCCGCGCAGGATATCCAGCAAGGCCCTGGCGATCGACTTCTTGTCCGCGTGGCTGAGCGGCGCGAAGCTCAGAAACGACCCGGTCATGTGCAATGGAGCGGGCAACAGACCCGCCTGCATGGTTCCGGTGCGCCCTTGGGGATCCTGAAAGAGAAGCCGGTCGAAGTACTTGATCTTGTCTTGCGCGCCAACGCGGCGGTAAAAGTCTTCCAAATTGGTGCAGCAGCCCAGCGTGACGTGCTGGCAGTTGTCCACGTGCTCGCCATCCGGCAAGACATAAGAAGTGGCGCGGCCACCGAGAAAGGGACGCAGCTCGAAGAGGCGAACGCGCCAGCCGGCTTCAGCCAGCGACACGCCCGCTGACAGCCCCGCTAGCCCGCCGCCGATCACGATCACGTTTCGCAAGAATATTCTCTTTCGTGTGGCGCCCAAATCGCGCCTTTGCCACCAGTTTTAGTTTTTCCGCCTTGGTCAGCCGGACGCGCCCGCCAAACACGGCAAAATCCGTAGACTCGATTCGTGCCAGCAACGCACTGTAGGTATGCACCAGCAGCCACAGCGTGGCGCGGCTATCTTCCTCGATCATTCCCAACAACTGCGCGCCTTCTTCGTACAGTTTCCAGGCGCGATCGGCTTCAAACCGCAACAATTCCCGCACGCCCAGACTTTCTTCTTTGCGTCCCAGATCTTCGCGGATGACCCGATAATGCGCCAAGTCTTCCTCGGGGAGATAGACACGGCCGAGGGTGTAATCTTCTTTCACATCGCGAAGAATGTTCGTCAGCTGAAACGCGAGCCCCAGTTTTTCCGCCATTTCCAGCGCGCGGAAATCGTGAAAGCCAAAGATGTGCGTGCAGGTGAGTCCCACGGTTCCGGCCACGCGGTAACAATATTCTTTCAGGCGCTCGAAGGTCGGGTAGGTCTGAATGGTCAGGTCCATCTCCGCACCGGAGATCAAATCGTGCAGATAGCGCGAGGGCATTTTGTAGCGTTCAATCGTATCCACGAGCGCCGGCAAGATTTCCGCGCCACCCTTCAAGCCCACGAACGGCGAAGCAATCGCCGCCGAGCCATCGACCACCTGTTGCTGCTTGGTAATGGCCTGGTCCAAGGCCGCGCGCCACTTTGCCAAGCCGCGCTGCTTCGCGGCCAGATCCGCGCCTTCATCGGAAACGTCGTCAATGCGGCGCATAAAGGCGTATAACGCGACAATTCCGTCGCGCTTCGGTTTGGGCAGCAAGAAGAAGGCCGGATAAAAGCTGCTGTGCGCTTCCCGCGCGATGCGATGGCATTCTTCGTAGGATTGCGGAATATCCAACAACTCTACCGCTTGGGTATTGCTTTCCGCATGCTGGGACTGCGCGACGGTAATTGGCGTCGGGGTTGCTCCCCACATGTAGGCGACGATGGCTCGGCCAAGCAGCCGCACCTGCTTCCCTTTACTAACTTCCGGCCGCTGATGCAGGGTATCGTAGCCGATGGCCTCGATGGCATCCAACACGGCCAGACCGCCGCGACTGAACATCGCCAGGTCCACGCTCAGTTTGCCTGCGACCATCGTGGACAACGGCATTCCCTGGTCAAAGAGCTTCCTGGTGTAATCGATCAATTCCTTCATCAGAGCCACGTAGCGCTGATCGAATGCCTTTTCGACGATGTCTTTTTCGCCTAGACCATGCGCCGCGGCGCGGTCCAGCGGGATGTAAATCCGGCCTTTTTCCAAGTCGCGCGAAACGTCTTGCCAAAAATTCGCCAGCTGCAACGCCGTACAGGTCGCGTCGGACAGCCGCTGCCGCTCTTCATCCCGATAGCCACACAAATACAGCACCAACCGGCCTACCGGATTTGCAGAGTAAACGCAATAATCGAGCACGGCCTCCCAGGTCGGGTACCGCTTTATGACCTGGTCCTGACGAAAGGCCTTGAGCAAGTCCGCAAACGGCTGCTTGGGGATATCCTTGGCGATGACCGTCTCGCGCAAGGCCACAAACACGGGATGCGATGGCCGTCCTTCATAGCAAGCGTCGAGTTCCGTTTCCCACCAGCCGAGCAACTCGAGGGCGCGCTGTTTATCGGGAATCTCGTCACCTAGATCGTCGGCCCAGCGGCAGTAGGCGTACACGTTATAGAAATGCTGGTGCAGCTCCTTGGGGAGCAACCAAGAAACCACGTTGAAGTTTTCGTAATGGTGGGTCGCCAGCCACTTGGTGTAGTCCTGCGCGATCTTCGGAGTACAGCCGTTCTGCGGCAGCTTCTCCATCAGTGACAGTTCGCCCGGGCGCAGCATTAGTAGAAGAGTTTCCAATTCCTTCGATTCAAATGGACTGGACCGCTAACAGGTCTGGGGTTCACGATTTGCAAACCACAAGAGCAACTGCGTTCTTAGGGCCGCACGGCCAGCTTGATTTCGCCACTGCGCGCCTTCATGCGTTCGAACGCTTGCGGCAGATCTTCCAATCGAATTTCTTCGGTGACGAACTCTTCGGCGGAAACGTCGCCACGGCGCACCGCTTCCAAGGCTTCCCGGAAAAAGCGCGGGGTGTGATGGAACGGCGAAATCATCTTAATTTCGGAATAGTGGATCGCGGCCGGCTCAATTTCCACGCGAGTTCCCGAGGGCAACCCGCTGAAGAAATTCACCACCCCTCCGCGGCACACCATCTTCAAGGCCTGCTGCCACGTGGCGGGGTTTCCCGCTGCTTCCACGACGGAGTCCGGTCCGCGGCGATCTTCGGTCAAATCTCTGACGGCGGCGACCACGTCGGGAGTTTCCGTGACGTTAATGGTGACGGCCGCGCCCAGTTTCCGGGCGATGGCCAACGGGCCTTCGCGTCTGGCCAGTGCGATCACGCGTACTCCCCGACGCGAGAGCATACGCACATATTTCAAGCCAATGGGGCCGCAGCCAATCACCGCGGTGGTATCGCCGGTGCGCACTTCCATCTCATGAATGCCGCGCATCACGCAGGCCAGCGGCTCCACGAAAGCCGCGCTGTGATCGTCCACCGAATACGGCACTTCCAACATGTTTTCGCGGACGATGCGTCCTGGAATGCGCATGTATTCGGCATAGGCGCCATTATTGAAGAGCAAATCGTCGCAGAGATTTTCCTGGCCGCGGCGGCAGTGGTAACAACGGAAGCAGGGCGCGGAATTGGCGGCGATTACCCGGGTCCCCAAACGCCATTTCGGGTCCACGCGCTTGCCCATGGCCACAATTTCGCCGACGACTTCGTGGCCGAACACCGCGGGCGGCCGGATCATTTTTGCGTGATAGCCACGCTTCCAAACTTTCAGGTCCGTGCCGTCGGTCAGCGCCAGGCGTACCCGCAGCAAGACCTCGTCGGGCGCCAGTGCCGGCACTTCGATCTGTTCGATCCGCAGATCCTCACTGCCGTACAAAACCGCCGCGGTCATTTTGGAAGGGACGGTAATCCGCGCCGGAGCGGGAATTTCTTCCAGCCCGGCCTCTGCCTTCTTTGTGGACGTTACTCTCATCCGTGTGTTATTAGAACCTTCAACGACTCTTGCGTGGGCCGATTAGCCAATTCCAAGCCTTCCTGAATTCTAGCTAATGGGAACCGGTGCGTGACGATCTCCATGACCGGGAGTTTCTTCTCCAGCACCAATGCCGCGGCACTATCTTGGATGTCCACAGCCGCACTGTAGCTGCCCAAGATCTCTTTCTCGTCAATGCCAACAGCAGCAGCGGGAAACTCGATTTTGGTCACAGGGTCATTTGCAGCGAATAGCAGGACTCTACCCCCTGGTCTTGCGGCTGCCAGCGCCTCCACCACCACAGCAGGGTGCGCCACAGCGACGAGGACCGCATCTGCCCCACGACCGCCTGTCCGGGTCCGAATTTCTTCCACAAGCTTACCACTTAACGGGTCAAATGACTCTATCGCACCAAGCGCCAGACTCTTGGCCCGCCGCGTGGCCATGGGGTCACTTGTATAGATGCGGGCGCCGACGGTTTTGGTAACCATCAGCAACTGCAGCCCGATAGGCCCACACCCAATAATCAACACCGTTTCACTCGGAATTACTCGGGCCTTTTGAACGGCCTTGACGATAGTGTTGATGGGTTCGATAAACGTGGCTTCTTCGAAGCTTACTTGATCTGGCAAGGCCACGATGCCGCGCTCCGCTACCCAGGGCATGGCCTTTACGTATTCGCCGAAGCCGCCGCCATTCGGAGCGAAGCCGCCGGTGAGCCCGGTGGTCTTGTACTGCTGGCATTGGGAAAAAAGCCGGTTCTGGCAGTAAAAGCAACTACGACAAGGAATGTGGTGGAAGCTCATCACACGGTCGCCCAGCTTCCATCTGGTGACGCCGCGTCCAATCGCGACCACCGTACCCGCGAGTTCGTGTCCCAGAATCTGCGGCGGCTCCACGTAGCGCTGAAAGATTTTCTTGATATCCGTGCCGCAGATCCCGCAAGCCGCAACCTTGATCAGCACTTCCCCATCGCCGACATTGGGAACCGGAACTTCTTCCACGCGCACTACACCCTTGTCGCGATAGACGCCGGCGCGCATGGTCTTGGGGATGGGCCCCAGCGTCCTCAGCTGTTCCACAACCGTCTCCGCCCCGCTCATGTTGCTGCCGCCTCTTGTTTTAAGGTGCCAGGATCCAAGGCACTCAATGCTTGCACATATCCGTCCAGGAACGTCGCCAATCGTTGCGCCGCGTAGCGGCTTTGCTTTCCGAAGCGGACTAAGCGGGGCAACACCAATGGATTCTTGGCCAATTCGATCATTACTTTGCCAACGCTGATTTGGTTTTCCTTAGAAATAGTACGATTGAAATCGATGGGCAAGTCTTCCTCCGGCAGGTCGCTGATCGCGCGAAGAACTACGGTCCGGGCTCCCCAGGCTTTCGCCGCTTTGACGATCTCGAAACTCTCCATGTCCACAGACTGCGCTCTGGAGGCGCAGATCTGTTTCTGTTGGGCCTTCACAAGAACTTTCTCGGTGGTGAAGAGGCAATCCGAGCAAATGGCTCCGGCACCAAGCGCGCGCGTTCGTAAATCGTGATCGACGCTGAGCTGATCGGAGGCCAGGTCCGCATGGATGCGTTCGGCAAGAAGCATTTGCGGAGCAATCACGTCGCCCGGTTTTAATCCCTGTTTCAGCGCGCCCGCCAGTCCACTGGAAATGCAAATATCGAAATAGCGGTTCTCGTCGGCCATGCTCATCATGAGTCCCATAGCGCGCGCTGCCGCTTGTGTGCCCATGCCGGTTACCAATGTGGTGATCTCCGCCTCTGCGCTGTTGGTTTTCCATAAGCGCAAGCCATCGTAATCGATGAAGCGGAAATGGCGCATTTTCCGCCAAGGGGCAAATTCCTCGTCGACCGCAAATGTAATGAGTATGCGCATCGTCAGCTTATTTCACTTCCTGCACTTCCGCAGCTTCGGTCTTAAGAGGCTGTGGAAAAGTCGAAAAACAATTCCTCCAGGGCTAAAGAGTCTGTGTGAGAACTTGAAAAAGCGCCCCTCAGCGGCTGAAGCCGCAATGATTCTGCGCTGGTTACGGCACGACTGAAGTCGTGCCCTGACGAAAAACAGGAGTTGTCACACACACTCTAAAGCCCATCGAGAGCACAGCAGGTTATGTCGGAGCAAAAAGCTCCGACCCCCGGTGCCCGACACATTTTTGCGCGGCTTGCTACGCCGCCATCTTCATCTTCTTGGCGCGCGAGGTCTTTACATAGCCATTGGCCTGATACCACCGGACGGCGCGCTCCAAAGCCGCAGTCACCGGACCGGGCTGGAATCCCAGTTCCTTCTGTGCTCGCGAACAATCCACAAACATTTTGTGCTGTGCGATCTTCACGCCCTCCACGGGAATCTGTGGTTCTTTGCCAAGCATTCGCGAAAAGGCCGCTTCCAGGTAGGCCACACTCAAAGCCACGCCATGCGGAATTTTCATCGCCGGCGAGGGCAAACCCGTAATTCTCGCGAGCACGTCCAACAAACCTTTCAGCGTCAAGTTTTCCGCGCCGAGCAGGTAGCGCTCGCCGAGCCGGCCGCGTTCGGAAATCAGCAGGTGCCCGGCGGCGCATTCTTCCACACCGACAAAGTTCAACCCAGTGTCCACGTAACCGGGCATCTTGCCATTGAGAAAATCCAAAATGATCTTTCCAGTTGGAGTTGGCTTCCAGTCCCACGGACCCACGGGGGTGGTTGGCATGGCCACGATGGCGGGAAATCCTTCGCTGGCGGCCCGTAAGACCTCCTGTTCGGCCATCCACTTCGAACGCTTGTAGTGGCCGATCATCTCGTCGAGTTTCGAATCGGTCAATTCGTTCGGCAACGCTGGGCGATCGACGGCGATGGTGGCCACCGTGCTGGTATAAATCAACTGCTCGATACCCGCGGCGCGGGCCGCGGCCAGCAGATTCTTGGTGCCACCTACGTTGGAGTCGTAAATCTCCTGGGGATTTTTTGCCCACAAACGGTAGTCCGCGGCCACGTGAAAAACGCGCTGCACGCCAATCATTGCGCGTTCGAGCGACGGAGCGTCTCGCAGATCTCCAGTGACATATTCCAAAGGCAAATCGCTGATGGCGCGGTTATTGCTGGAAGGGCGGATCAACACGCGTACGGTATCGCCGCGGGCCACTAGTTGGCGCGCCACATGACTGCCGAGAAACCCTGCCGCTCCTGTCACCAGCGTGCTCATGCTTTGTGTTTACCGTTGCGCCTTTCGCCCAGGCTTCCGCTCAATTGCCACGCCAGCATCTTCCAGACGTCTCCGGCCTTGGGATTCATGCCCAGCAAGGCCGCGGTCTCAAAACCGGCGTGACATTGGCAATTCTCACATCGCGGATTCAAACCGCGCCCGTAATTTTCCCAAGGGGTGTTATCGACTAAGGCGCGGTAGCTGTGCGCATGACTGGCATTCAAAAAACTGCAGGGACCGTACCATCCTTGCGGCCCATATACGGGCCCGCCCCACACGCTGCAATCCAGTTCCCGTTCGCCGCGGAGATATTCGAGATAAATGGGGGAAAGCAACAGGTTGTACGCGCTCAAGCTTTGGCAAGCTTCGCGGAAACGCTGACGCATCTTGTCGTGGAACTTGGCGCTGCTGTCGCGACACATCCGCTGGTCTGGGTAGTGCGGCGAAAACAAATAGCCGTCGACGTGCATCTGGTGCAGCTGATTGTAGAGCTCGGCCACATCCGTCACGTCGGTGTCCGGATAAATTGTGGAACTGACCACCACAAAGAATCCGGCATTTTTCGCGGCCTTGATGCCATCGAGGGCTTCGAGGAACAAACCGGTTCGTTTGGCGCGGGCGTCATGAACCGCTTGGGTTCCATCCAATTTCACGTTCCAGAAAAAATTGGTGTAGGGCGGAATCATATGCAAACGGCGGCGTATCAGCGCTCCGTCGGTGTAGAGAAACAAGTGGCGGCCGCGCTCGAGGATGGCGCGCGTCAGGGTCGCAATTTCCGGGTACTCCAGCGGTTCTCCGCCGCAGATAGACACAATGGGTGTGCGGCACTCGTCCACCGCAGCGAGGCACTGCTCCACGGTGAGCATGGCGAAATCCTCGGGTGCCCTCGTTCCGCTTCCCTTCGGCGTTGGCGCGCATCCACCTAACGGATCCAGCCACAACATCAGCGAAAACCGCCTGTCACCGCGCAGTTTTCCGCTGGCAATATGTTTGAAGGAGTCTAAAACCAATCCTAGGGGATACCGCATTTGCGTGCTTAAGGAGCGCGCCGTTCGCGCGCCGTATACAGTCCGCTTCGCAGCCGGAAATCGGCCGGATTGAATAGCGCAGCGCAATATTCGGCTTCGCGCCGCGCCTGATTCCGGTAACGCGCCAAGGCATAAACCGGAAACGAGTTCTTGTAGAGGTGATATTTCAGGTAGAAAACGCCCGGGAAGCCCGTTCCCGTAAAATCCTCTTCGCTCCAGGAGCCGTTCGCGTGTTGCTGGCCGATCAAGTACGCGGCAGCCCGCGCAATCGCTGGGTCACTCGGGTCCGCGCCAGCCAACAATCCAATCAAGCCCCAAGCCGTCTGCGAAGGCGTGCTATTGCCCTGGCCTTTGCCGGAAACCGTTTCATAGCTAGCCAGCGATTCGCCAAAGCTGCCGTCGGGTTTCTGGATCTGGCGCAGCCAATTCACCGCACGCACGCAATAGTCCTGCGCGGTCATGGAAACCGTTTCCAGGGCACGCAGCACACCGCTGGTGCCGTATACGTAATTCACGCCCCAGCGGCCGAACCACGAACCATCCTTGCTCTGATCCTTGGTGAGGAAGCCCACGGCCTTGCGGATGACCGGATGTTCCGCAGGCCAGCCAAAACGCCCGAGACACTCCAGGACGCGGGCGGTCACATCGGCGGTGGAAGGATCGATCATGGCGTTGTGGTCGGCGAACGGGATATTGCAAAGAAGCTGGCGGTCGTTGTCGCGGTCGAAGGCGCCCCAACCGCCGTCGCGATTCTGCATGCTCAAGAGCCACTGAATGCCGCGGCGCATGGCGCCTTCCATGCGCTTCTCATCTGGAAACTTCACGCGCTGCAATGCCATTAAGACAAAGGCGCTGTCATCCACATCGGGATAAAAATCGTTGCGAAACTCAAACGCCCAGCCACCTGGTTCCGCATCTTTGTTTTTGACTTGCCAGTCGCCAGCGCCCAAAATCTGCTTGGTCAGGAGCCAATCCGCGGCCTTTACCAAGGCGGGATGGTCCGCGGGCAGTCCCGCCTCTTCCAGTGCGACCATGGCGATGCAGGTATCCCAGACCGGGGAAACACAGGGCTGCAGGCGAATGGTGTCGCCCTCTTCAATTTCAAAACGAGAGAATTCCTTGATCTCGCGGAACGTCAGTGGATCTTCGGGACCGTGCCCAAGCGCCATCAGGGCAAAAATCGAATTCATCATCGAGGGGTAAATCGCGGCCAGTCCTTCGGTTCGTTCCAGATGCTCCACCATCCATTGCTTGGCTTCGCGGATGGCCTTTTGCCGCAGCGGCTTCCAGGGCAGCTTTTCGTATAGTTTGAAGCCGCGGTCGATCGCCAGGAAAAAATTCTTCCAGGACAAAAGCTGCTTGCTCCAGTTAAAGGCTGCGTTCTTCTGTGTCGGATCCTTGAACAACTCATCGACACGCGCGTGCTCTGGCAAACGAAATTCGGGCCGCAGCGACGAGAGGATCGCCATCGGAATGACGATTCCGCGGGTCCAAGAGGACATTTCGTAGATGTTGAAGTAGAACCAGTTTGGCAGGAGCATCAATTCCGGTGGAATGGCAGGCACTAACTCCCAGCCAACCGCCCCAACCAACGCCAGGTAAAAGCGCACATAGGAGTTGGTGTGTTCCAACCCGCCCAGACGGTGGATGGTTTCCCGGGCCATGACCATGTGCGGCGCATCTGGAGAATCACCGGCCAACTTCAGAGCAAAGTACGCCTTGGTGGTCGCGTTCAGCTCGGAAGGACCACCGGGATAAATAGGCCAACCACCACTTTCCAGTTGGCGGCGGCGCACATAGTTGGCAAGCTTGGCGATGCGCTCCGGCTGAGCCTGGCCCAAAACGTAGAGATAGTAGATGTAGTCGGATTCGAGGGTGGTATCGGCTTCCAGTTCGCCGTGCCAATACCCTTCTTCGGTTTGCACCGACAGAAGGAACTCCGCGCCGTTTTTCACCGCGGTTTCGACGCGTTCTGCCCAATTTTCTTGGCGCCATGGAGCTGGCGCGGGTGCGACCGGCAGTTCCTCTCCTACTCGTACAAACGACGCCATCCCTGCTCCTTAGCAGAAGTAGTCTCAACCAGCTTGCGTACACCCCCAACACGCGGGCCCAAAAATACTGTAACTTGCTTATTGCATTGTACTTCCGTGCGAAAGCCCCGTGCGAGCTGGGTACCCCCAGTACCCTATTATTATGGCCGCACCCCCGAAGGGGGTCAATGATTAAGATGCCGAACTGGCAATCTGCCGTTGTCGGCCACCCTAAATGGTTGAGCCCGGCTCGCCCTCCAAGGTTCGATGCACTAACTCCCACAATGGTTCCGGGAGGGCTTCGCCCTCTCGCTGTAGTACCGAAGGCTTCTGTCGCATCAACTGTTCCGGCAATTTCATCCACAGGGGGGCCGGTGCAGCGTCAGGCCCGAGTTCCCCACGCATCACTAAGGCGTGGGCCCGGTCGAGCGCTAATTGCGCCGACTCCTTGAAGTCGTCCTTCAAAGGATCGATCACCGCGAAATAAAGGGAGGGCTTCACAAACTGCAGCAACGAGTTGCTCTCTACAATGAGTGCCCGGTTGCGGTGAACAGTGCTTTCCGCATTGGTTATTTCGGAGAGCGCTTCGCGCAGCAGTGGCAAACCTTCCGCCAAATATCCTTGCTTGGTCCGTAGCCAGAACGACCGCGTGGCCCCTGCCTCCAAGAAGCGCGCAGTGTCTGTCCCCGTGTCTGACCGGGTCTCCCAATCCAAGGCGCAAACGTGCTCGGTCGGCGCACAATCACAATTCTCGCCGTTGCGCGCACATACGCCGTGGCCATACTGGGTGATCTTTCCGGCAATCCACTCCGTCCTCGGAAACGCGCGGATCACATCACAAACCAATTGCGTTTTTCCGATGCTCCGCGTGTGTCCGCCCACCACAAGTAATCGCCACAGCGACTTCTCTTTCCCTAAGGCCGTTCCCATGTTCCACCCTTGAATGCATTGTAGCTTTCCGCGTTCAGCTTTTTTCTTCCAGCTTTTTGATTCTTTCGCCTAACTCCGGCAAACGCGCAAACCAGGCGTAAGCTTCTTTAAATTTATCCAAGGGCCGGGCTGGCGTGCCCCAGACAGTCTGGCCGCTGCGAATGGTTTTCCCGGTCGGTATGCCCGCTTGCGCGCCGGCGATCGATTGATCCTGCAAGGTGCAATGGTCCGCGATACCCACTTGCCCGCCGCACACCACGTGGTGTCCCAGCTTGCTGGAACCGGAAATGCCGGTTTGCGCCGCGATCACCGTGTGCGCCCCAATCTGTACGTTATGGCCGACATGCACGAGGTTATCGATTTTCACTCCTGGGCCAATTCGCGTGTCATCGAGCGAGCCTCGATCGATGGTCGCGTTGGCTCCAATTTCGACGTGATCCTCAATCTCTACTATCCCGGCCTGCGGAAATTTCCAGTACGCGTTGCCATCGAAGGCATAGCCAAAACCGTCTGCTCCGATTACCGCGCCGGAGTGAATCTCCACGTCATTTCCGATGCGGATTCCGGGATAAAGGGTTACGCGCGGGTGAATTCTGCAGCGCTCTCCAATCCAGCAGCCTGCTCCGATCACAGTATGCGCTCCGATTTGCGTGCCCTCCCCAATGTGGGTGTCTTCTCCGATCACAGCGTAGGGGCCGATGCCCACTGCTGCGGCGATTCGGGCCATTGGCGCCACGATGGCGGTGGAATGAATTCCCGAGGCGATGGGCCGGGCGTCGAGCAAAATGCGCGCCGCTTTCGCGAAGGCCACTTTGGGCTGCGTGGTTCTTAAGACCGTTTTCCCCGGTAACGGAATTCCTTCGATGGCGATTACGCAAGCAGCGGCCGACTGCGCAGCTCGCTCGGCATGCTTTGCCGCTTCGACATAGATCAGATGCTTCGGTGCGGCGCGCTCCGGAGCGGCGACACCGATAAGCTCGAGCGCCGCATCGCCCTCCAGGTTCGCCCCAATTTTTTCGGCCACGTCTTTGGCTGTCAGATTCATGTTGCACTCCCTGAGAGTTGCTAAAACCGTTTAAGAGGCCCGCCTCAGAAGGCGGCCGCTACAAAACTACGCACATTTTTCAGCGGGCTGTTAAGACAGAAATTCATATAGCGGCGGTTCCCCTTTTGGGCGGTTTTTCCATCTGGCGTGAATCCAGATCCACTGCTCGGGATACTTGCGAATGATTTCTTCGATAACCTTGGCGAATCGCTGTGTATTTTCAAGAATGTCGCGCTCGGTGTCGCCAGTCCGAACCAAGTCCACCGGCGGCTCAAACCTCAAGCGATATTTGCGCAAATCTTTATCCCAAAACGCGTATCCCGGCACAACCGCAGCATCGGTGTGTAGCGCCACGCGCGCGATTCCCGTAGTGGTGCAGGCCGGCACACCGAAAAAATCCACAAATACTCCTTCGTCCGGCATGGTGTTCTGGTCCGCCAGGATTCCCACGGTGCCGGCATCCTTCAACACCCGCAACGTCAGGCGCGCCGCCTCATTCTTGTAGATCGGTTTGTTTCCGGATAGACCGCGATAGCGATTCACCAAGGCATCCAACGGCTGGTTGTCCAAGGGCCGGGCCATATAGTGCAATGGGAAACCGTACAAAGCGTGGGCGTACGAGGAAAGC
>DATKPS010000177.1:0-25519 GCA_035524015.1 Candidatus Sulfotelmatobacter sp. | reverse complement strand
GTGACAGGGCAGCGTTCTAACCAACTGAACTACGTCCCCAACCGTGAATCGCCAGCGAAGACCGCCCGCTCAGGCGGAGCGGCAAGACAAACCTTGAGCACAGGAAACTTCAAATGGCAGCTGTCCCTGCCAACACCCACGCGCTCAAGCACTTTTATACTAGCACAGGGAGTCAGGCACTCCAAAATGTCGGAGCCGAGGGGACGGACTTTTCTGCTGCCCCATAGCCCTGCCATGAATCAGCGATGTGCTGGGAACGTAGGGTCCGCCGTCTCCTTTTCTGCAGGCTTTTTCGGATTCACTTTCGCAAGCGCATACGCCACTCTTTCCACAAGGAGACGGACCCTTCGCTTTGCGGCGCGAATTCCATCACAAGAAACGTTTTGGTTAGGAGAGGCCGACGTTGCTGACCCGTGGGAATCTGCCGGAGAATCGCTGGCTTGCCGAAATTGTGTTTCTTCTTTGGGTTTTGGCCTTGGCCCTGGTGGTTGTTTTTTGTTATTTCGAAAGCTCCCTGTGTATCACGCTCCTGCTGGCGTCGTTTCTGGCCATTGTTGTGGATCCCCTGATTATGTATTTCGAACGTTGGCGCATACCGCGGATGGTGTCTTCCGCCGTGGTGATCCTGGCGGGAACCGCGATTGTCGTCTCACTTGCCTACGCTTCGTATCACCAGGTGTCGGACGTCGTCGACGACATGCCCGAGTATGCGCGACGCGTGGGCGAAATCATCAAACCAATCACCAGGAAAATTGAAAAGGTTCAAGACAGCGCAGGACGGTTGAGCGCAGAAATGCCGGCCAGGAAGGTACCGGTCGTCCGGGTTAAGCAAGACTACCCGGAGTGGACCTCGTATCTGATCCGCGGGGTGGGGCCCATGAGCGGAGCGATTATCATCGCTGGTATCGTGCCGTTTTTGATGTTTTTCTTGTTGATCCAGAAGAACCGTCTCAAGCAAAAGCTCTCGATCGTTTGGGGTGAGCGCATTGACGTATGCCAACTGACCTCGCGCGTAACCCAGATGGTGCGCGGATTCGTTGTCGGGAATCTTGTGATCGGGTTGCTGATGGCGCTGGTAACGGTTGCGGTGTTGCTCGCTTTGAAGATGAGCGGCGCAGTGATCTTGGGTACTATCAGCGGATTTATAAATCTGGTGCCGTTCCTTGGCGCAATCTTCGCGGCTTTGGTTTTAGTAGGAGCGGCGTTGGTCCAGAATCAGCCCATGACCACGCTGTTGGCGATTTTAGCCATAGTCATTGCGCTGCACACCGTTTCCGCCAATTATTTTATCCCGCACTTCATCGGGCGTCGTGTAAGCATCAGTCCCGTAGCGGCTACCATTGGAATTTTGTTCTGGGGCTGGCTATGGGGATTGATCGGTGTGTTACTGGCCGTTCCGTTGACGGCATTTGTGAAAATCATCGCGGACTCTCATCCGTCATTGGGAAAGATAGCGAATTTACTTGCGGAGAAACCTGTAGAAGTACCTCCATGGTCACCCGTGAAACCGCCGGACCCCGCTGGGTTCAATTATCGGGCAGAGCCCACTCACGCCAACAAATAAGCTGTGGCATTGGTCCTTGATTCAGTTCTGCAGCAAATGCTGGATGGAGACTTTTTCTGCAGAAGCCTACGTTAATGGCTGAACCCTGAGAGGCACTGGCGGTCATGTCCAAAATGGAGTGACTGCACACGGTGAACCTTGTTGAGCCTTTGCAGTTTGATCAGCAGGGAAATCGCCCTGACCGCCAGTGTTATCACCGTCAAAAAGAGAACGTCGATACGTTCAGTTTCCTGCGATCCTACATTTCCTTGCTGATAGAGCATTCCTGCGTATCGCGACATGATTCTATCCTGAAGATTTTCGAACACGTGGCACAGACTGAGCGCGTGGGAAAGAGGATTTATGAGAGCAGGTGTAGCATGTGGCACCGTCTTGAGTTTGTTGGCGTGCGGGGCGCTGGTAGGTTGCTCGAATTCGCACAACAAATTTCCGGACGTTTCGGATCAAATTCGCAATGGGTTGGATCAAGCGGGACTGAAGGACGTGAGTGTGCATCAGGACCGCGATAAAGGAGTAGTGACGCTGACGGGAACCACGGTCTCCGACTCCGACCGCGGGCATGCCGAATCGATTGCGAAATCGATCGCCTCCAGCGAAGTGGTCTCCGACCAGATTGCTGTGCGGCCCACCGGGGAAGAAAGCGCGGCCAAAACGGTAGACTCCGACACCGACAAAGGCATCGAGAAAAATTTCGATGCGGTGCTGGTGAAACACAAACTGGAGCACACCGTAAAATATGACGTGAAGAACGGCGTGGTCACGCTGAGCGGAAAGGTGAAATCAGAAACACAGCGAGATGACGTGCAGAAGATGGCTTCGAATGTGCCGAACGTGCGCCAAGTCGTGAACGAGCTGGAAGTTCGCGGCCACAAGGCCACCACGTCAAAAGCAAGTTCCTCGGACTGAACCTGGGCCGTCCCAGCCCACTTCTCTTTTTTTGTATCCGCATCAACTCATTTGTTGGAGGACGCAGCGCAGCTGTGGTAGCGCTTGTGTTTGTACATGTCTTGATCGGCAGCGGCCATCAATTCGCCCAGCGACACCGGAAACAGAGGATCATACCGAGCCACACCTACGCTGAGGGAGAGCTTGTAGCGTGCTTCCTCCGCGCTGCGGTTCTCGATGTTTTTCACCAAGCGGGACATCATCGCGCGGACATTTGGTACGGAAGCTTCCCAGGCTAAAATGGCAAATTCGTCCCCGCTGAGCCGCGCCAGTATGTCCGACCCACGAAACGTCTCTTCCAATGCATCGGCGGTGCGAACCAGGGCCAGATCTCCCTCGCGATGCCCGAAAGAGTCGTTGATCCTTTTCAGATGGTCCACGTCGCAGAACAGCAACAGCACGCTCTGCCGGTCGCGTTGGGCCAGCTTTAGTTGCTGAGAAGCGGCGGCCAGAAAGCCACGGCGGTTGAAGAAGCCGGTAAGGTCGTCCGTGATCGCCAGAGAGCGAAGTTCTCGATCAAGCAATGATTTTTCAACGGCCCAGATGGCCGCGCGCTTCAAAGCGTCGTGGACCTCCGCTGAATCGAGATTCTGTGATTTGACGATGTCGGCTAAATCGTCCAGAGCCCGGAAGATTTGATCCAACTCGTTGTCCTCCGAACGAAAGGCCGTAGAAAGAATGGATTCCAGGGATTCTTTGGTACCCACGCTTCCGCGCCGGAAGGGAAGTACGCGGTGGAATGGGATCTGGCGCCGGGAGGCGTGTTTTCGTGGCTTTACCGGGTCCTTGGTTGGACGATCAGAGCTTCCTTGGATCCGGCGTCGCATGAGCTGTCCCTCACGTCGGCTTGCTGGAGACGCTGCAATGCAGGTCGCCTCCCTATAGTTCCATTACTAGGTCACCGAGAGCTATCAGGTAATAGCTGTACTTCGCGAGGCGTAAACACCCGCGTTGAACTTGCCTGGCGTCGTTCCTGCGATTCCTTTTGATGGGGAATTCATACTAGAGATTCTTCGGGAATGCATTCCGCACAAGTTAGCCTTTGCGATGTTTAAAGAATTCCACCTGGCGCAGACGCTTTTCCGCTTCCTCTTTGGTTTTGTAGGGCCCACCGAGGCTCTTGCCCTTCTCGGAAAGCACCTTGTACCCCTTCTTCACTTTTTTGATCATGAGTCCTCCTGCTCCTCAATTGTGATGGGAGGATTGTTGCAGTCAATGAACCGACTGCTGTAGACACGCGTATCAGTCTGCGGTATTCGCGGAAATTCTGGAGCGTGGTAAGAAACGTTCTCAATCGGACCAACGACGGCGACGATGCCACTCGCCACCGCCCCAGCCCGCAACATCCACAACCACAGCAATAACCAAGATGATTAAGTTGATGCCCGCTATGGGTTGACTGGTATTGGTCATCCAGGCATAAACCAATGTGGTCAGGGGCAGGAAAATGAATCCGAGAATCGGAATAAGCAAGCCGTGATACGCCCGCTGCAGATACGTGGAGAAAAAGAATAGCAGCGCCAGCGCGACGCGCGGAAAAGCCACGAAGAGAATGAGCAAAAGGCAGGGCATATGTGTTAGTCCCTCGAAGACGACCAGCGATTAGACAATATCTGCTGCGAGTTTGGCTCTCCGTGCAACGCTGTATTACCCATCATTTCGTTCTGTGCGCTACACGCACATGTAAAAAGGTTTAGGGTACCTGCCGTATACCAAACCCGCCGCGAAAGACGTTTACTACCGACTGCAGAGCGGAGGGCCCGAGCAGGCTCTCGTTTTGCCGCGAAAGTAATGACTGGAGGCTATGATGATACGGTGGGCTCTCGGATTCTTTGTTATCGCATTGATTGCTGCGGTGCTGGGCTTTGGCGGGATTGCCGTGGCTGCTGCCGGCATCGCGAAGTTCATTTTTTACATCTTCTTGGCTTTGTTTATCGTTTCTTTGATTGGCCACTTGGCTAGCAGGACGTAAGCTCAACCGCAGTACTGGGCGCGTCAAAACAATGCGATCGTTCGGAGCAAGGCTCTCGTTAAGAACGAGAGCCTTTTCTCTAAGCGAGTGTTCCTTTTCGCGTCCGCGCGCCCTTGCGTGCCGCCGCGCTCCTCTTTTTCTTGCCCTTTGTGCGAACCGCTTTGCGTGCCGACTGCTGACGTGAGCTCGCACCGCGCCGGTTGGCGGCAGCATGAGCGTGCTGAGACAAACTCGCGCGAGAAGCTGCCGAATGGCCCTCCCGTCGCAACGCTTTCGTCGTTGCCCTGGAGCGGGTGGCAGACCGTTTGTGACTGCCTGACCGGCCCTTCCGTGAGTCGCGTGCAGCTTGCGCACGTGTTTTCGCCGATGCCCCTCGCTTGGGCGGAGCCAGATTGACCCCGGCGCGCCGTGCTTTGGATAATCCAATCGCAATAGCCTGTTGCGGCGAGCGGGCGCCATGCTTGCCCTCGCGCACGTGATGCATTTCTTCCCGCACAAACTCGCCCGCCTGGGTGCTCGGCGATTTGCCCTCTTCTTTGTCTCTTTGAGCTCGTTCCACCACTTCCTCTTCCGGCATAAGAAAACTCTCCTCCCGTTTGTATGTGCTGGGAAGTCCAGTAAGACCGAATGCCCGCGGTCGATGGAATTCGGCATTGGATGTAGTTGTATTGGTAGTGGCGTGTAGTTCATCAGCCGGCTGGACAGGCGTACAGCTAATCGCCGTGCTTTATCGCATGGAAAGCAGATCGGCTTGATAATCAGCGTTGCGTGCGGACGTGCTGCGTGTCACTTTGCCGCCGGCGCACTCCACACAACAACGCGTCCAGGGGATTGCCTTCAGGCGCGCCACAGGAATCTTCTCACCACAGAGCCCGCACACGCCGTAATCGCCCGTCTCGATGCGTCGCAGCGACAGATCGATTTCGGCTAAGGTTCGTAGTTCGCGCTCGATGTTAGCGATAGCCATTCCCGTAGAAGAATTCCGCAGCGCCAGCCCGACCTCGTCCTCTGGCTCTTGGTCCACGACGAGTTCCTCGCGGCGCTGTTCGATGCGCCGATTTAGTTCGTTGCGCTGATTCAGGAGCAGATCCTTCAAAGAGTCGTATTCCGAAAGTTTGCTTCGCTTAGCCATCACCATCACCTTTCGAGCTTAAAATATTGTGCTCTCCCCAAAATGGTTGCTATCCTCGCGGCGTAGAACCCTCTCGTGTTCCCAACGAAACCGTCAGGATTTATCCGCGCGATGCTCCGGCTCACGATCCGCCGTGTTTTCCTGCTGTAACACTTTGGCAATCAAGATACCCAGAAATTCGTCAACTTGCGTTTCCACATCCGCTCCGAATATGCCGTAGCGCGCCTGGAGCTTGCCTAGTAGCTGTTGACGTTTGCCACGTACAATTTGCGAATCGTCGTGAATCCAATACCCCCATTTCTCCCGTAGGGCCCCCCTGCATACCTTCCAGCTTCCTTGCATCTGATGCCACTTCATTTCGGGGTCTCCCTTCTGAGATCCAGCCACAAATGCGCCAAAAACAGATTTGCGGGGATAACTTTGAATTGACCAGCTAATGAAACCATTCCGCTTCCATTGCGGGTATAGGCAATAATATGCAGCGACCAGCGGGGATTCCTGCAGGGGTCTGGTTTGCGGCTGGATGGGCGCAAATACTTCTCTTGAGGACCGCTGAAGCGATCACTTGGGCCGACGTTGCTGGCGGGATCAGGCTTCGATAATCCCGTTCTTGATGGCGTACCGTACCAATTCGCTCACCGAGTGCACCTGCAATTTGCGCATAATGTTCGCTCGATGAGTTTCCGCGGTTTTCACGCTGATGCCCAAAACGGCCGCCACTTCTTTACTGCTCTTGCCCTCAGCTAGCAGTTGCACGATCTCCCGTTCCCGCGAGGTGAGCCGGCTGCGAGGATTGGCGGGTGCTGGCGCAATCGTTGCAGACACGCGATCCGAGAAATCGTTCAGCAGCATTTCGGCGGCGCGCGCCGTGAAAAAGGTGCGGTGATTGGCGAGCGCCTCCACAGCGTTGACCAAATCTCGATCCGCATCCGCCTTCATCACATAAGCGCGCGCGCCGGCCTCGACAATGTCTTTTACCAACTGATCGGAGAAGTGCAGCGTGAGGATAATGATCCCGATTTTGGGCAGCGCTTTGCGGATGCGGCGTGCGGCTTCCAGCCCATTCAGGTCGGGCATGCCGATGTCGATTACCACGATGTCGGGTTTGTATTCTTCCGCCAGACTCACAGCCTCTCTGCCAGTGCGCGCCTCTGCGCATACTTGCCAGCCTGCATGCGAAGTCAGCAGTTGCTTCAGTCCCCGCCGCAGAATATCGTGATCGTCCGCCACTAGAATGCGCAGGGTTTTCGTGTAAGGAGTCGGAGCAGGTTTTTGTGTTTGTGTTTCCGCAGACAACATAGCCATGTATGAGCCTCTCAGAATTTACGTACTTGACCGTAGTGAAGCGCGACTGGGCTCCGAACATTGAAGTATGAGGAAAGTACTTATTCCATAAGGTAAATCCTGTATCGCTGAATTCGATAAGCGATTTTGCATCGCAACCTCCTGCCGCTCGGGTAAGGCGCCACGCCCGCTGCAGCGTTTGCCCGATTGGTGCGATGGCGCGAGTTTGAAATCCTTCCCGGGTCCACGCTGATTGACATGCGCACTCAATTTTCCAGGCGTCTTCACAGTGGGGTCGAAATGAATAGGAAAGGGGATTACGAATGGCGAAGAATAAATCGGTGCTCGGGATTTATACCTCCCGAAGCGCAGTAGAGTCGGGAATTACTCATTTGCGCGAGGCAGGGTTTGCGAGTACAGACGTGTCGATCCTGTTGCCGGAAAACCTGGGACCAAAGGAACTGGCGACACAAAAGGCTACCAAAGCCCCGGAAGGAACCGCCGCCGGAGCAGGCTCGGGCGCCGTCATTGGCGGGGCACTCGGTTGGCTTGTGGGCATCGGCGCGTTGGCCATCCCTGGTCTCGGTCCGTTTATCGCGGCGGGGCCGATTATGGCCGCGCTCGCCGGAATTGGAGTCGGCGGTGCGGTTGGAGGTTTCACCGGCGCGCTGATTGGAATCGGGATTCCCGAGTACGAGGCCAAGCGTTATGAGGGACGGCTGCAAAAAGGCGGAATCCTCGCGTCGGTCCATTGCGAGACTTCCGAAGAAATCGATCGCGCCAAGGAAGTTCTGAAGCGTACCGGCGCCGAGGACATCTCCACTACTAGCGAATCCTCGGTTCCTTCCAAGTCGGATGACATGGCAAGGAGAGCGGGCAGGTAAACCATTTTTTCAGCTTTGCACGGGTTCGCATTCGTTTTCGTCTGCCACCCGCGCCGGCTGCTCCTGACAACAAGCGAGCAGCCGGCGCATTTTCTTCTGAAGAGATTGTCGCGGGCCGCTTCGCCGCAATTCAGGCAGAAATTCAGGCACGTTCAATCGACAAACATCTAGACTCGGTGAAATTTAAGCAGGGGAAAAATTGGACGAGGAGAGCGACCCGTCCCAGCCCTCTCGCTTCATCTCTGAAGCGCTCCGGGTCGCCTCCTCGATTGAGAAGAACATCCTAAACCGTAGGTGAGCTTGTCATGGCAAATGAATTCGGTCCATCAGGTAAATCGGGTACAAGGGCCGAGATTCCAGGGTACCTATCCAAAATTTCATTTCGCTATTTCTGCGCTCTCCGCGATCGAGAACTGTCGGGTAAATTCCTCAGTCGTTTGAACCTTCGGCGATTGCAATCATCGAATGCGTGAAGGGGGAGTTATGCCATCAGCTTTGTGGAAAGGACACATCACCTTCGGATTGATCTCCATTCCTGTACGACTGTTCGCTGCTGCGCGCGAAGCGCACACCCGTTTTCACGAGATTCATCGAGAATGCGGCGCGCGAATACACCACCAGCTTTATTGCCCCTACGATGAGCGGGTAGTAACGCGCCAGGAAGTGGCGTTGGGCTATGAGACCGACAAAGACAAGTTCGTGCTCGTGGAACCGTCGGAACTAAAGAAAATTCAGCCCAAGTCCTCGAAAGTCATGGAAATCTTGCAGTTTGCCAAACTCGAGGAAGTCGACCCCATTTACTTTGAAACATCCTATTTTTGTGTGCCCGAAGAGGCCGGCCGCCGCGCTTACGACTTGTTGCTCAGCACCCTGGAGCACATGAAGTACGTTGCCGTTGCCCGCATCGCTATCCATCAACGCGAGCGCGTCGTGATTGTCCGTCCCTACCTGCTAGGTTTGACCATGCACACCATTTACTATCCAAACGAAATTCGCAAGGTCGAGCAATACAAGCAGGCCCAGCTCAAAGACTTAAGAAAGCAAGAGATCACTCTTGGCGAACAGTTTGCTAAGACCTTGGTTAAACCGTTTCGCCCTGAAGAATATCGCGATGAGTATGAGACGCGCGTCCAGCAGTTGATTGAAAGCAAAGCGAAGGGTCACGCCGCACCAAGGCAAGAGCACACCAAACACCTTGCGCCGGTGATCGACCTGATGTCCGCTCTGAAAAAGAGCCTGGCTAACGCTCCTGCGGGTAAAACAACAAAGCCGAAAAAACTGCGGAGGACGGCGTAAACGCAGGGTTTGTACAAAGTCTACTGGATTGAGCGAAATCGCGAAGGATGATGCTATGGGCTTGCGTATTGTCGGTATGAGGGAGCGGATTTGGCGAAAGGAGTTTCAACAATGGCACGGTATGGAAGAAGTTCACAGAAATCGGTAAAGCGCGCCATGCGCCGGCGCAAACATGGGACGTTGCGCTCAGGGAAAGCAGGACGAGGCGGGCGCGTGACGAGTCGCAAACAGGCCATCGCCATCGGACTATCGGAGGCCCGCAGGAAGGGCGCAAAAGTTCCGCGCAAGAAGTCCAGCTAACAGGACGCTGGAAACCTTACCGGGCAACGTGAAGCCATGAAGCAGGTACTCGAAAACCAGATGAGCCGCACTTTGCAACCGCTGTGTCCTCGCGACGACCATGCGATGCACTTCGAAGCCAAGGGAATCTCCTGGAAGGAACTGCCCGCGGACAAAAGCCCCCAAACGATCGCGTCTTACCATTGCGGAATGGAAGGCTGCAGTGTGCGCTTTGATAACGAGAGCGGCTATTTCACTGTGGTGTTGACGCCGGACCAGCCGTATTTTATTGAGGAGCCCGGCATCAATCTTTTGCAGTGCCCGGAGCACCACACCTGGCTATACCGAAGCGCGAGCCCCAACTCTGACGAGCGGTATCAATGGCGCTGCGGCGTAGAGGGCTGTCATTACGTTCACGTGCAGAAAATCTCATGAGCTCGTTCAAGATTCCGTGGTCTCGCTGCCGATCACCTCTGACTCTTGATTCGTTGGGCCCATAATCGGAATTTCCACCGATACCAAAAATCCCGGCGGTGGCACTGCAGCCGCCACCGAGAGCGACCCACCTAGCTCTCTCGCACGTTCGCGCATGCCGCCAAGCCCCACTCCCATTCCTTCGTTCTTTTCCAGAAAAGAGCGCAGGCGCCCGGGAGCAATGCCGCAACCATAATCCCTGACGTTCAAAGCGATCGTGTGTTGTCCAACCTCTAGGGTGACGTCCACACGTTCGGTTTTCGCGTGGCGATGGGTGTTCGTCAGGCTTTCTTGCAAGATGCGAAAGAGGGTCGTCTCAATTTCATTCGTAAAGCGCGGTATTCGCTCCGGGATATTCAGCGCGACATGGATGCCGCTGCGCTGTGCGAATCCTTCCACATACCAGCGAATTGCCGAACCAAGCCCGGTCTCGTCGAGCAACGGAGGATGCAGCAGATAGGAAATGGTTCTGGTTTCGGTAAGGCACTGTTCCAGCAGCGCGATCGACTCCGTGAGGATCTTTCGCGCAGACTCCGAACGAATTTCCCGCAAGGAAGACCGGATATTAATCTTTAGACTCGCGAGATATTGTCCCAGGCTATCGTGCAAATCGCGTGCCAGCTTCCGGCGTTCCAGGTCCTGTACTTGCAAAATGCGCGCGCTCAAGCGGCGGGCCGCTTCTTGTGCCTGTTTCTGCAGCGTTAGATCGGAATTGATTTCCAGCCAACCGACAGGATTACCCTGCGCATCGCGACGGTAGGTCCAGCGGCTCGCCACCGTCATGCGATTGCCGTAACGCGTCGATTGTTGTAGTTCCCCTTCCCACACCCCTTTGCGGCGCAGCGTCGCTACCACTTCTTGATACGAAACCGGAAATTCGGTTTGTAGCAAGTCGGAAGCGTTGCGTCCTACAGCCTCTTCCCGGGTCCAGCCGTAAAGTCGTTCAGCGCCACGATTCCAATAGGAGATGCGATTCTCCAAGTTGCTGATGAATGCGGCGTCGTTGGTAAGATCCAAAAGCTCCGCCTGGGTCGCGGCCTCCGCTGCAGTCTGTTGGAGTGCCGCTTGCTGCCCCTTTACAGCCTCCAGAAGCCGGTCCCGCCCGCTACGCAGACGTTCTTCGGTTTGCTTGCGGCTGGTGATATTTCGCGAGGCTCCAATGATCCGTTGCGCCCTACCGGCGGCGTCATAAAAAAAACGAGCCTTGTCCTCGATCCAGCGGATCTCTCCGTTGGGCAGCACCACCCGGTACTCCATGCGGAGATCGTCGCGGTTCTCCTTCGCTTTTTCCCAGGCAGTCAGCAACAGCTCCAGGTCCTGCGGATGTATGCGTGATTTCCAGGCATCCCAGGAGGGAGTGCATTCTTCCGGTTCGTAACCCAGCAATTCATATTCGCTGGGAGACCAAACCATCGCTTGTGTCTCCACATCCATGTCCCAGGTGCCCATGCGCCCCAGTTCCAAAGCCAGATTGAGGCGCTCTTCGGATTCATGGCGGCGGACGTGCGATTCAATTTGCGAAGCCACTCGTGACAACAGGTCGCGCGCCGTGAACGGTTTCGCCAGATAATCGTCTGCCCCGGCGCGCAGTCCTTGGATTCGAAATTCTTCGCCGGCTCGCGCCGAGAGCAATACCACCGGCGTCGTCTTCAGGTTCGGATCTTGTCGAATCGTTTGCAGAAGCTCGATTCCATCGACCTTGGGCATCATCACGTCGCTGAGCACCAGGTCGTAGCCTTTTTTCGCGATGAGCGGAAGTGCCGCCTGTCCATCCGCGGCGGTATCCACTTCGTAACCAGCCTCGAGCAACATTCGGCGGACGTAGTCGCGCATATCGCCATTGTCCTCGACGAGCAGCACACAGGGAATTCGGCCGAAGATAGGTTTTGCCTTGCACGTAGCCGGAGTCGACGGGTTCGCGTCGCGGTCCGTTTCGCCCCGCAGCCATCCCAGCGCTTCGTTTTCGAACATAGCGCGTTGCTGTGCGCGCGTTGAGGTATCCGTGGTCGTCCCAATCCGTTCCTTGGGAAGATGCGCGGAGCCAAACGGGATAGACACTGTGAACCGGGTACCCGCACCAAGCTTGCTCTCTACGTCTATGCTGCCGCCATGCAGTTTCACCAACTCCTGTACCAGAGCTAGACCTATCCCGCTTCCTTCATACGTGCGCCCCGACGTCCCCTCCACGCGGTAGAAGCGCTCAAAGATTCGGGGTAGTTCACTGGTTGGAATGCCGGCACCGGTATCCGCAACGGTCAGTTGCGCCATGTTTTCCCGACGCTTCAGCGCAACCGTAATTGTTCCGCAAGTAGTAAACTTCAGCGCATTGGAGATAAGATTGAGGACGATCTTCTCCCACATCTGCACATCGATGTGCACTGCCTCATCCAATTCCGGGCACTCCACTTCGAAGTGAAGCCCTGCTTTCTCAATTGCCGAACGAAACACGCTGGCGATCTCGGCGGTGACTCGCCCAAGGGCAACCGGCTCGTAGGTTGCTTGTGTGCGCCCGGCCTCGATGCGAGAAAAATCGAGCAAGGTGTTCACCAGCTTGAGCAGCCGTAGCGCGTTTCGCTGAACCAAGCGCAGCTCACGCGCAGAAACGGAGACAGGATCGCCCCGCAGGAGCAATTCTTCGATCGGCGCCAAGATGAGCGTCAGCGGAGTACGCAATTCGTGGCTGATGTTGCTGAAGAATGTGGTTTTGGCGTGATCCAGTTTGGCGAGCGCCTCGGCGCGCTGGCGCTCCTGGTCCAATACACGTGCATCCACGATGCTCTTGGCGATTTGTCCGCTGATCAGCGAGAGGAAACCGCGATAATCGTCGTCCAGTCTCTTGTGGGGATTGACTCCAACGACCAAAGCGCCAAGCGCGTTTCCTTGGCCAGTCTGAGCGATGGGCAGAACAATCAACTCCTTCGGGCTTTGCCTCCAAATCCCCCCGGGCAAAGACACGCGCAGGTCGTCTTTGTCAGATAGCTCAATCGGTCTGCCTGTCTGAACGGCACTGCGAAGGGCCGACTCGAGCAGCCCCGGCGACTCGTGCTTGAGCGCAACGTCCTTCGGGAAAAAAGACTCAGCGTCGCGTAGCCCCTGACGCGCAACCAGGTGAGCATTGGCCACATCCTCGTCGAACTTGTACAACACCGCGCACGCAATATCGTAAGGGTTGTTGCTCAAGGCGCGCCCGGCGAATTCCCAGGACTCCGCTTCATTAGTGGCATCCAGGCTGCGTGCGGCCAAGTCACGGAGAGTGAGCAGACGACGTTCGCTGATCACTTTGTCCGTGGTTTCGCTAACCGGCGTGATCACCCCGACGACCTTGCCGAGTTGGTTGCGAATCGGCGTGTAGGAGAAAGTGTGGTAAGTCTCCTCGGAGTAGCCACTGCGCTCCAGCAGAAGCATCAAATCTGCGGACCACGTGGCTTCGCCCGTGCGCATGACATGCTGCAGCATCGGGCCTATGACATCCCAAATTTCCGGATACACTTCGCGTCCCGGCCGCCCCAGCGCGAAAGGGTGCTTGGCTCCGAGCGTGCGCCGGTAGGAGTCGTTATAGAGCATGATTAAGTCCGGCCCCCACCAGACGATGAGGTCGAAGCGTGAGCTGATGCAAATGCTGGTACTCAGTTGCAGGCTTTCCGGCCAGTCCTCGGGCGGCCCCAGGAGCGTGTCGGACCAGTCCCGCGTGCGCATCAGTGCGCCCATTTCACCGCCTCCGGCCAGCCAAGGAACCGTGGATGTCACAAGATCGCTGGGTATTGACGTCTTGCTGCTGGCTGTGGACGAAGCCCCGTGCCGTTGGTCGACAATTTTCTCAATGGCTCCCAACAGGTTGCGCGAAAGGTCCGCCTTGGCCACGTACGCAGCCGCGCCCACGTCATTGGATTGCCTTCGCGTGATCTCGGGATCGTTTTGGCTGATGATCAGCACTGAGGTTTGCGGAAATTCGTGCCGAATGATGCGCGCAGCTTCCATCCCGCTCATCTCGGGCATGGAGATATCCATCAGCACCACGTCGGGCTTGTGCGTGCGCGTCATTTGTACGGCTTCGCTGCCATCCACGGCCTCTGCACAGACCGTCCAGTCCGGTCTGGAGAGCAACAGAGATCTCAGCGCCCTACGAATGACCTCATGATCGTCGGCGATTAGGATGCTTAGCGGCTGTGGTTGCATTGCCCTCTGCCCTGGAAGGGAAGTAATAACGACGCTGCTCCGTCACAGGGGCTGTTTCCGAGATTTAACCAGTGCATCACGGCGAAGTGAATACATTCTTTCCTGTACGGTTAGGTCACACCACCAATCGTTCTAGAACCAGTTCCGCGAAAAATGGTGTATCCAGTGGATAGTTACGGACCTAGGGTGATGTTATTCAGCAAGTGTAAGGAAAGTTTGGTGGACAAAGCTAACCAATCCGTCGAAGGAAAAGCGGTGGTCATCGTCGACGATAATGCGGTCGTGCGACGAACCGTAGGCCATGCCCTATTGGAGAATGGCTTTCGTTTTTATGGGGAAGCCGAAAATGGAGCGGAAGGCATCGAGGTTGTGAAGCAGCTGAAGCCGGATCTCGCCATTCTCGACCTGTCTATGCCGGTGATGAACGGTTTGCAGGCTGCGCTGGTTCTGCGGAAGATGTTTCCGCAAATGCCAATTATCCTATTCAGCCTATACGGCGACGGTGCGGTGACGGCAGAGGCGGCGCGAGCTGGAATCGACGCGGTGATCTCAAAGACCGCAGACATGCCCGTTTTGATCGACAAGGCCCACGAGTTGTTGCACATTTAGTCCGGCCTGCCACCGAATATCACCTCAACCTCGACGACTCCGCGATTTCCGCAGCCGGGACGTACTCCAGTTCCCGCCCCTCGCGCAGGCACTGCAGCAACAGCGCCCCCCGGCTCATATTGCCCAGGCCTATAAACTTGCTCGGTACCAATACTCGTTTGCCAAACACCCGCAGTAGCAGCGACAGGTATTTGTGCGTCGCAATACTTCCCAATAGAACCACTCGGACGTCCGCCGAGGCCTTTTCTGCTAGTGCACGCAAGTCTCGCTCGAGTGGATCGCGATAGGCCGGATTGTGCGCGGTGATGTTCTCGCTTGTAATTGCTCGAAATTCGGCAAGTGTCACGATCATCTCGGGTGGTAACAGACCGCGCGATGGCGTAATCACCAGGGTGCCGGGAACCCCGTTAGAGGGGCGCGAGAACGCCGAAGCGTAAGCGAGTTTAGCGCGAAAATAGAGCGGACTAACGAAGCTAAACGCTTCGCCCAGTGTTATGCCTACGGTGCGCAGCCGTTGCGCCAAATCGAACTGTGATTCCGGATGAAAAAGCATTTGGGCACGAGCGCCCTTGCTTTGTGCGGGCGATAACAGGTAACTATAGCGGGCGGGCAGGGCCGCTTCGGTCTTTGACGGCGGAGCTGCGCCGGCAGGCAGCTGTCGTCGCAATAGAATGCGCTTTTCGACCACGCGGTTACTCATTCCTTTACGGCTTCATCCACTGTACAGAACAAACGGTAACGAAATGCTTTGTTCACCGCAAAGAAAAGTCGGCTCTAAGCGATGAACTGAACTCGCGGCGTGTGCATCCAATCAGCTTTGGGCTCAGTGCTTCAGCGGCAAAGGATCAGCAAGATTAGAGAACGAATTCCTTTTCGTGTGAAACCTATGCTGGCTACTTTGGTCAGCGCACCCTTCGCTCGTCCGAACTGGATCTTCGAAGAAAAATATGATGGAGTGCGCATCCTGGCATACAAAGAAGGGAATCGTGTATCGCTGCTCTCCCGCAATGCCATTGAGCGCACAGAGCACTATCCGGAAATCGTCCAAGCCGTCCAAAAACTGAAAGCAGCAACGCTTTTGCTGGATGGGGAGGTAGTTGTCTTCGATCGCAAAGGTGTATCGCGATTTCAGCTATTGCAGCAGGGCAAGGGTTCGCCGGAGTACGCCGTTTTTGATTGCCTTTATCACGACGGAACGGACTTGCGGCGCGAGCCGCTAGCCAACCGGCGAAAGATCCTGGAAAGTGTGCTTCCACGTGAGGGAAGGCTCCGGTTGTCGGCAATCCTCGCGCCCGATGGTCTGAAGGCGTTTCGAATTGCGAGTCAACGCGGCTTCGAAGGCCTGGTCGGCAAGAATCTTTCCTCCATTTACGAAAGCCGGCGCTCCCGTGAGTGGATGAAGGTCAAGGTCCACCGCGAGCAGGAATTCGTGATCGGAGGATTCACGAAACCCAAAGGCAGCCGCCTGGAGTTCGGCGCCTTGCTCTTAGGTGTTTATGATAAAAAGAGTCTGCGCTACGTCGGAAAAGTCGGAACGGGTTTTGACAGCGAGGGCCTGCGCAACCTGCGCCACCTATTTCATCCGCTCATTCAGCAGAAGTCCGCTTTCGGGGAGCCCCCCAATGAGCGCGATGTTACTTTCTTAAAGCCGGAATTGGTCGCCCAGATTTCCTTTACCGAATGGACCGCCGACGGAAAGTTGCGCCATCCGGTATATTTAGGCCTTCGTGACGACAAGAGAGCACGGGAAGTCCTTCGGGAGGAATGAATGCGTTCCGTGGACGACGCTACTGGGGTCAAAATAACAAATCCGGACAAGCTGTTCTGGCCTGAAGAAAAATATACCAAGCAGCATTTGGCCAATTTTTACCGCGACATTTTTCCCTTACTTAAGCCCTATGTCGACGACCGCATATTGACCCTGGAGCGCTGCCCCGACGGGATGGCAGGAGAGTGCTTTTATCAGAAGCAAGTGCCAAAAGGCATGCCGCCGGGAACTCCGACGAAGCGCTTTCAGAATGCCAGTGGGAAGCGCAAAGCCACGGATTATGTCGTCGGCGGAAAACTCGCAACGCAACTCGCCCTCGTAAATTTGGGATGCATTCCGGTGCACGTGACAAACACGCGGACCAAAACTTACCCCAAAGCGGATTGGGTATGCTTCGATCTCGACCCCGCTTCTGGAAAATTTGCCGATGCGGCCCGCGTTGCGCTGCTGGTGCGCGAAGCACTGCAACTGATCGGGCTGCGCTCTTTTCCAAAGACATCTGGAAGCCGCGGGTTGCATATTTTTGTGCCCATTCGCCTTGGCCCGTCCGCCGAAGTAGTGCTGAACTTCGCCGAGCAGTTTTCCGCATGGTTGGCCCGCGACAATCCCAAACAGATCACCGTGGAGCACAGCATCGCCGCCCGGGGCGAACGCGTCTATTTGGATCCCTTCCGCAATGGCCCATTGCAGACGGTTGTCAGTCCATATTCAGTGCGCAGAAAGCCCCATGCCCCCGTCTCCACACCTTTGGCTTGGCCGGAAGTCTCCGAAAAGCTCGATCCCGCCATCTTTAATCTCGGCAATTTTCGTGCACGCATGAAGAAAAAAGACCCGTGGCAGGATTTTTTCTCGTCGCGGCAGTCTCTCTCGACGGCCATCGCTCGACTGAAGAGGATATGAGGCGAGGATAAAATTATGACCCTTGAAAAATATCGGCAAAAGCGTGATTTCCGCGTTTCGCCGGAGCCCAGAGGGACAAAGGCAAAGAGCAAAGCCCGGTCGTTGCTTTACGTCATTCAGAAACACCGGGCCTCACGCCTGCACTACGACTTTCGCCTGGAGTATAACGGCGCATTGTTGTCGTGGGCTATTCCCAAAGGTCCCTCGTTGGACCCCAGCGTGAAGCGTTTGGCGATGCAGGTGGAGGACCATCCTGTGGAATACGGCAACTTCGAAGGGGTGATCCCCGAAGGCGAATATGGCGGCGGCACCGTGATGTTGTGGGACCGCGGCACCTGGGTGCCCGAAGTGAGCGACGTCGACCAAGCTTTGCAGACGGGAGACCTGAAGTTCACCCTGAAGGGCAAAAAGCTTCACGGCTCCTGGGCGCTCGTGCGCACCCGCGGTTTCGGCAGCAGCAAGAACCCTTCCTGGCTCTTGATCAAGCACCGCGACCAATTCGCCTCAAAAAAAGACATAACCCTAGAGATGCCCAAATCCGCATCTACCGGCCGTCTCTTAAAACAAATTGCCAGCGCGGGCGGAGGAGACGTGGACAAAGCAGCCAGCGGCGATCCCTCTACGCCCGCGCGGCCACGCAAAAACAAACGCGGCCGGCGGCTTACGTGATGTAGCCGCTGGCCGTTGGTTTGTATTCTGTTTTAAGCGTTGGCCGAGCGCGAGCGCCCACGGCGGGCCGTGGTAGTTTCCGGTTGCTCCTCCTCGCTTTCACCCTCTTCAGACTCCTGCTCCTCCTCGTTGGCCGATGTGTTGATCTGCTGGGCAAGCTCGGTCAATTTGGCGTCCGTTTCTTTCTCTTCCGTCAGAGTTTTTTCGAGTAGTTCGGCAGCTTCGTTTTCGCCAAGCTCCTCTGCCCAAGCATGCACGCAGCCATACGCGGCGATTTCGTAGTGTTCCACGCGTTGCGCCGCGGAAATCAGCGCGGCATCCTTCACGCTGCCCTCGTAGTCTTCGTCCATGAGCTCTTCGCCCTCCTCCAGAATCCCGACCATGCCGGGACACTTTTTTCCGGAGGCCTTCTCGTCCAGGGAAGTCAGTATCTGTTTAAGCCGCTCGACGTGCCCTTTGGTTTGTTCCAAGTGCTGCTCGAATCCCGAACGCAGCTCTTCGGACTCCGCCGCCTTGACCATCTTCGGCAGGGCCTTCACGATTCGATTTTCTGCGTCATAAAGATCGCGAAGCTCGTCGAGGAATAGCTCCCTCAGTGTATTGTCCTTCATCATTCACCTCTCAGATTCTGTGGTTGTGTTTTGGCTCGACCCTTTATCGATGCCGGTTTTCACGGTAGGTTGGTTCACTCGGAAGGCCAATACCAACGACTCCGTAGGCAGAGAGTGCAAAAGGTTTAGCGGTCCCCGATATCAGCGAAAAAGACAATTGTTGTGGCGAGTCCCACGCTTAAAGTCGCCACCCCTTCATTGGTCTCGCGGTGGAAGCGATTTCAAATACGCAATGATCGCTTTCGCGTCCCCAGCATTCATATGATAGATGTGCATGGGTGGGCGCAGGACTTCCCCTTGCGGGCCTACGCCTTTCTCCAGTACGCGCTCCATTTGTTCGTCGGTGTAATTCGGGAGTCCGGCCAAGGGCGGAACGTGATCCGCCCAGTTGGGAATCGGCCGGACCGGCATAATCCACACCGGTGCTCCCTGCAGCCAAGCGTGCAGATCCAGGTTCCCTTGAGCATCTCTCGGTGTATGACATTCTCCGCATTTCGCGACTTCTTCGACCAAATACTTCCCGCGTTCGACATCCCCGGTTTCACCGGGAACACGGCGGCTTTGTCCAGCCGCCGAGAAACTCCCAACCGCCACAAACACCAGGACAAGGAATACCGTCAGCATCGTGTCTCTCTTCACATGGATGGACATAAGTGCTCCTGTGACCACGCCCACTTGGCGCACACAGATCCTTCTACGCCAGCATCGAACGTATTGACACGTTCTGGCAAGAACAATCCCGGCTTAGCCGTATTCCGACTGATTAAATTACTGTAGTTGGCGTCTCACTCCTGACTGAGCAACTAGGCCGTGATTTCAACTTCTACAGTGCCCTCTTTGCGCGCTACTTCCACGCCGAATCCCCTTTCGTGCCGGCTAATGATCAGGTCCACGTAAGCATCATTCACAGACAGCCCATCAATGCGAAGCTCATTCAAAAATCCCGGGAGTTGTGGGTTCTCCAAATGAACACGCCGTTCTGCCGCGAGGATCTCTAGCCCGAGCGCGCCACTCGCCAGAAGATAGGGTGCCCCCGATGCCCACGCTTGCGGTAAACACGCCACTGGGTACAACGTAGGGCCGGTGCCATCCGGCCGCCGGTGAAACCCACAGAACAACTCCGGCAGGCGATTTAAATCCATACGCAGTGCGGCGTCGAACATTCCGTTGAGTAAGCGCGCGGCCAGGTGCTGTTGGCCGTACTGGGCCATTCCTGCTCCCACGATGGCGGTGTCGTGTGGCCAGACGGAGCCATCGTGGTAGGACATGGGGTTGTATCGTGCCTCGCGCGCCGCAACGGTGCGGATCCCCCAACCCGAATAACACGCGGGATCCATAAGCGTGTCACAAACTATGCGGGCGTGAGCGGGCGTTGCAATTCTCGTGTATAACGCGTGGCCAGCGTTGGAGGCGCGCACTTCGCACGGCTTCTTATCTCCGTCCAGCGCCAAAACGTAGGTTTTCAATTCGTCATTCCAAAACGCTTCTTCGAAACGCCCCTGCAGTTCTCGCGCTTCGTTGGCTAGCTTTTTCCCCATCTCCGAATTCCCAAGGTGTTCGCACAACGACGCGACCGCCAATTTCGCGGCGTAAACGTAGCCCTGCATTTCACAAAGGGCGATCGGCGGTTCGGCCAAACGCCCATCCCGGTGGAAGATGGAATCGCGCGAGTCTTTCCATCCTTGTTGTACCAACCCGTGCTCCGAACGTTTGTGATATTCGTAAAATCCGTCGCCGTCGATATCCGCGTATTTATCAATCCACTGCAGCGCCGCTTCGATATTTGGCCAGATCCGCCGGATCAAATCTAAGTCGTTCGTGCGCTGAAAATAGGCGCCGGCGAGCATCAAGAAAAGTGGGGTGGAATCCACGCTACCGTAGTAGCGGCCGAAGGGAACTTCTCCCGTGGCGGCCATCTCGCCATGCCGGATTTCGTGAATGATTTTGCCCGGCTCCGCGTCACGGCTCGGTTCTTCCTCCGTAGCTTGTGTCTTGGCGAGGTAGGCGAGTACCCCTTTCGCAATAGCAGGTGCAAGCCAAAGGCATTCGAGCGCCGTGATAATTCCATCGCGCCCAAAAACGGTGCTGAACCACGGCACCCCGGCATAAGGGTAATCGCCCTCCGGATTGCCTTCCATCAGCATCATCAAATCCGCCTGGCAGCGGGCTAACCAGTTGTTGGCGCGTTTATTGGAGGCCACCAGCCTGGTTCGAAAAATCGGCTCTGCTCGCAGTTCTCCCGCAGTTGCGGTTGGTGCTGTTCGCGCGTCCGTGTCGGACCGCTCGCAGACGATGTTGACCGAAAGCGTCCACTCTTCTTCCGGCCGTAATTCTCGAGCAAACGTCACCTCACGGTCGCGGGACGTTTGCGGAACGCAGGAAAATGCGATCCGCGTCTGGCGCCGGATTCCGTCCAATCCCTCGTACCCCAGGACCAAAGCGTCTTCTTCCGCGGAATCTGGAAGCCTCCGGCCGTGTTGTTTGCGAACTGTACCGCGTACTTCGAAAATGTCCGCGAAATCGGCGTCGAACAGGAACGTCAGCCATAGCTGTGTGGATTTATTGCCGTAATTCATGCATCGGAAATGCAGATGACACGCCGCTTTGGAGAGCGACGCCGACCGAAAAATGTGTATCGTCCCTTGCGGCAGATGCGTACCTTCGTCCAATTGCGTATCGAGGTTCGTTGCATCCACAGTCAAAAGCGAATTGTCTTCGCGAATGGTCGAACTCAGCAATAAAGGTTTGCTTCCCCCCAGGTAAAACGCGAGTCGCGAGAGATGGCGCGTCTCCATGTGGAACAATCCAAACTGCATGGTCCCCACGGATTCAATGTCCCCGTACCGGTTGAAGACTGCGAAAGTTTCTCCGTACTTCAACACACGAGTGCGGTCGTCGGCGAGCGACGACGTCGCTCGCACATAAAACTCCTGGTTAATATTGACGAGATCTTCTCGGCGTTCCGGTTGTTTCATGACACGATTGTGCTGGAAAGCTCAATCGCCTGCGCCGTGAGTGACAGCGGCAGAGCATCCACTAAGGACTCGTAAATAGATAAGTAGTCTTTGGCCATGCGGCAAGCGGTGAATCGCCGCTCGAAGGTGGCGCGAATTCTGGCGCGCTGCAGTTTCCCCACGTTCTTCAGAGCCTCCACGGCGCCCTCCTCGCTGTCGACGATAAACCCGGTCACTCCGTCCTCGATCAGCTCGGGCACGGAACCGCAGCGAAAAGCGATCGTGGGAGTGCCGCAGGCCATGGCTTCGATCATGGTGAGACCGAAGGGTTCCGGCCAATCAATCGGAAACAGGTAAGCGAAGGCCCGGCCAAGGAATGTGTTCTTTTCAGATTCGTTGATCTCCCCGAGGAATTCCACTCCCGGTTCGTTCAACAAGGGCGCAATCTCCGTTTCAAAGTATCGACGGTCCACATCATCCACTTTGGCGGCGATCTTAAGCGGCATCCCAGCCTTCACTGCGATGCGAATAGCCCGGTCTGGCCTCTTTTCCGGCGAAATCCGTCCAAGGAAGGCCAGATACTCGCCTTGGCTGAATTGCGGCCGGTACAGATTCATCGGCAGACCATGATAAACGTTCCCAATCCAATGAGCGCGCGCGATTGGCCGCCGCTGCGCTTGCGAGATGGAAACCAGGGGCTGTTTCTCAAAGTGTTGGTACAGTGGCACCAAGTCTGGCAGATCCAGTCGCCCGTGAAGCGTCGTCACCGCCGGCAACCCCAGGCTGCGCGTCGCCGGAAAATGGCTATAGTCCGTGTGAAAGTGCAAAACGTCGAATTCATCAGCCATGCGGAGCACCTTGTCCATCAGCACGGTGTGGTACGCCAATGGGTCGGCGCACGTGCGTGTTAAACGCAGCGCCTTTTTGCATCCGCGTATCAAGCGCGCGGATGTTTCCGAATCCCCGCTGGCGAATAAGGTCACCTCGTGACCAAGGCGCACCAACTCCTCGGTTAGATAAGAAACCACTCGTTCCGTACCGCCGTAAAGCTTCGGAGGCACACTTTCGTACAATGGTGCGATCTGCGCAATCTTCATTTGTCCTCTCTCGTGTTGCGACGTTTTAGTCTAAGCAGCTTTCGCTGGCCGCTCCATCCGACGTTTCCCTTAAATTACGGAACCGTTCGCCTGTAGCAGAAAAGTTTGAATAAACACGGACTTGCGTGGCCGGCTCTACACTTCGCAGCTATTGGAGTGGCGTGTCGACGCAGTGGGCAAATAGTTGCAGTCCACGAATACTCTGAAGAAAATACAGGAAAAACCCTACTGTAGCCGCTACAGCTGAACTGGTAAAAACTCCTGTGCGAATTTGTACATTTCTTCCGTCGATTTCCTAGCCCGCGGGTCAAACATCTGCTGCTGCGGGTTCTGCGCTGATATACCGCTACCTTGCGTGAGGTACAAATGAACGGGGAGTTGGCCGCCCATATTGACGCGTCCCAGGACAAGAAACGAAGCAAACGCAAGAACGGTGACAGTCCCCAGTCCGACGATTCCGCTGAGCTGGCCGTAATTCTACAAACTCTGCTCCGTGTTCGAGACGGCGATTTCTCCGTCCGGCTGCCGGTCGTCTGGACAGGTCTGACCGGGCGCATCGCCGACACCTTCAACGAAATCGTAACTGCCAACCAGCAAATGTCGCTGGAGTTGAAGCGGCTGGGCCAAACTCTGGGAAAAGAAGGCAAAGTTCGCGAGCGCGTGCGTTTCACCATCCCTCAAGGGGCCTGGGGCGAAATGGAAAACTCCGTGAATACTCTCACGGAGGACCTGCTACGGCCGATCACCGAAGTGACCCGCGCCATCGCCGCCGTGGCCCAGGGCAACCTCACGCAAACCGTGCGCATGGAAGTCGACAATCGTCCGCTCGAGGGGGAATTTCTACGTTCCGCCAATATCGTCAACACCATGATCCAGCAACTCGGCGTGTTTACCGCCGAAGTGACCCGCGTGGCACGCGAGGTGGGTACCGACGGCAAATTGGGCGGCCAAGCGGTCGTCCCTGGTGTTGCGGGAACCTGGAAGGACCTGACGGACTCTGTGAACTTAATGGCTAGCAATCTTACTGGCCAAGTCCGCAACATGGCGGAAGTCGCTACGGCAGTGGCCAGCGGCGACCTATCACGAAAGATTACAGTCGATGTCCGGGGCGAAATCCTCCAGCTGAAGGAAGCCATCAACACCATGGTGGACCAATTGCGTTCCTTCGCCTCGGAAGTGACGCGCGTAGCGCGCGAGGTGGGCACCGACGGCAAGTTGGGCGGCCAGGCAGTCGTGCCTGGCGTGGCGGGGACCTGGAAGGACCTGACCGATTCCGTCAATGCCATGGCAGGAAACCTGACCGCTCAAGTTCGTAATATTGCCGAGGTGACCACCGCAGTGGCCCGCGGTGACCTTTCCCGCAAGATCACCGTGGACGTGAAGGGCGAAATTCTCGAGCTGAAAGAAACCATCAATACCATGGTGGATCAGTTGAACGCCTTCGCGGGCGAGGTTACGCGCGTGGCTCGCGAAGTCGGCACCGAGGGAAAGCTCGGAGGCCAGGCACAAGTCCCCGGTGTCGCCGGTACCTGGAAAGACTTGACCGACAACGTGAACTTCATGGCCAGCAACTTGACTGGCCAGGTTCGCAACATCGCCGAAGTGGCCACGGCCATCGCCAAGGGCGACTTGTCTCGCAAAATCACGGTCGACGTCCGCGGCGAAATTCTGCAGCTGAAAGAAACCCTCAACACCATGGTGGATCAGCTGAATCGCTTCGCCGGCGAAGTAACGCGCGTAGCCCGCGAGGTCGGCAGCGAAGGCCGCTTGGGTGGGCAGGCCAACGTGCCCGGTGTTGCGGGAACCTGGAAAGACTTGACCGACTCCGTCAATTCCATGGCCGGCAACCTTACCGCCCAGGTTCGCAATATCGCCGAGGTGACCACCGCCGTAGCCCGTGGCGACTTATCCCGCAAGATCACCGTGGACGTGAAGGGCGAAATCCTCGAGCTGAAGAACACCATCAACACCATGGTGGATCAGTTGAACGGTTTCGCTGGCGAGGTTACGCGCGTGGCCCGCGAAGTCGGCACCGAAGGAAAACTCGGTGGCCAGGCACAGGTCCCCGGCGTTGCTGGTACTTGGAAAGACTTAACCGACAACGTCAACTTCATGGCCAGTAACCTCACCGCCCAAGTGCGCAACATCGCCGAAGTGGCCACCGCGGTGGCCCGCGGCGACCTCTCGCGCAAGATCACCGTGGACGTAAAGGGCGAGATTCTGGAGCTGAAAGACACGCTGAATACCATGGTTGATCAGTTACGCTCCTTCGCTTCGGAAGTGACCCGCGTGGCCCGCGAAGTCGGCACCGACGGCAAGTTGGGCGGCCAAGCCGACGTGCAGGGCGTGGCCGGAACTTGGAAGGACCTCACCGATTCCGTGAACTCCATGGCCAGCAACCTCACCGGTCAGGTGCGCAACATCGCGGAAGTGACGACCGCCGTCGCGCAGGGCGACTTGTCGCGCAAGATCGCGGTGAACGTGCAGGGCGAAATCCTCGAACTGAAAAACACCATCAACACGATGGTCGATCAGCTGAATGGTTTTGCGGCGGAAGTGACGCGCGTGGCACGCGAAGTCGGCACCGAAGGAAAACTCGGTGGCCAGGCCGAAGTGAAAGGCGTGTCGGGCGTGTGGAAGGACTTGACCGACAACGTCAATCTGATGGCCTCGAACCTCACGGCGCAGGTGCGCAATATCGCCGAGGTTTCGACGGCTATTGCGAAAGGCGACCTTTCAAAAAAGATCACCGTTAGAGTCAGCGGCGAAATTCTCGAGCTGAAGGAAACCATCAACACGATGGTCGATCAGCTGAATGGTTTTGCATCGGAAGTGACGCGCGTTGCCCGCGAAGTCGGAACGGAGGGCAGGCTGGGCGGCCAGGCCGAGGTCCCTGGCGTGGCCG
>DATKPS010000176.1:0-5898 GCA_035524015.1 Candidatus Sulfotelmatobacter sp. | reverse complement strand
CGCGCGGCGTCAAGTTCTTGGCGCTTCGCAAGGTAAACTTTGGTGGAGGCAATGAAGTCTTCGAAGGACTCTTGTATTTCAGCCGTGATTTCGCGGCTCGCCCGCCGGTAGGACTCCTCCATATCCAACTCGCCAAACGTCCAGGTCAATGGATGAATCAAGGCATGGATACGGTCTTCGGTTCCGAGAACATCGCCGAGTGTTTTTTCGCGCCATTTAAAGCCGCTATCGGAAATGTAAAACACGTTATGCATCAGGTCCTGGTTATACGCGTCCACATAATACTCGTTGAGCTTCTTCAGGAAAGTACCGGAAGCCGGGCGATGCTGAGACACCGAGCGAATCTGGATATGCAGGATTTTCTCCAGTGCCGCGACGTCCGCAAGAATACCTTCCAGGGCATCCATATGCCGCAGCTCGAAAAAGTCTGTTTCGTAGTGCAAGCCGACTTCGAAGCCCAGTTGAACAATCTTCTGCAAGGCATCCCAATGTTGTGGCGCCCCAGGATTGTAAAAAGGGGAATGCATTAGCACGTAGAAGGAGGATCGAATGCCAAGAGCGTGCTCAAGTTGAGCCATTTGCAGCGCATAACGTGGAGAAGTGTCGATGTCGTGACGCAGCAATAGAAATTTTCTGGAGCCGGAAGTGCCGTCTTTTAGTTCGGAAACGGTTGGGAAACTGTACCCGAGGCGAATGGCCTTCTCGAGGGTCTCCTTGTAAAGCTCCAACGAAAACGAGTCACTGCTAGCGTGCGGGACCGAATTACCCATGGTGTTCACTGGTATCTCCTAGATAAGCCCGCCAGCGTAGCGCCAAGGACCTGGCTCGAGCCGTATACCGCGCTTGCGAAGGAATTCCCGCGTGGTTTCAACAAAGAGGCCGTGGTTTCGGCCGGCAATCGTTTTGCTGAGCAGGTTCATCTGGGTGCACTCACCGACGTTTCCCTGGTCACCCTCGAAAGTCCAGACAATCACTTCGTCGGCAGATAGCTCGCGTCGGTTGAATTGCGCGAGATTCTCGCTAAACTGCAGCGCGAAACGTTTGCCTTGGTGCTCGAGTTGAAATCCGACCTGCGAGTTGACCGGCAAATCTGACACGACCTGCCCTTTTCTCATCAGCAGGTCGCGATACTCTCGAATCATCACCTCGACAATTTCCAACTGCCGTTTACGATTGAGCGGGCGCGTCGCTTCGCGTAGTACCCGCGCCGGAACTCCTGCCGCCAGCTTTCCCGGCGGGATTGACGAAACCACGTAGGAATTCGACATCACAATGCTTCCTCGACCGATTCGGCTTCCTGCGTAAATCGTGCTGTTCATCCCCACCTGCGAATAATCTTCCAAAACAATTGGGGCAAAGCGGTTTTCGTAACCCTCCAAAACGGAATGGCCGATATTATGGGTTACCAGCATGGATCTCTGCGTCAGGAACACTTCCCTGCCGATTAACACCGGCCGGCAGATGTTGATGAACACGTCATCGCCTATGTAAGTGCCATCCCCCACACAGAGAACGGCGTACGGATCACCACTGCCTCCGCCACCGATTTGTACGCGGGAACCCCCGAAAATATTTTCGCCCAGCACTATGGTTGCGCCGCGCGCAGACACGCTGCGAAAGCTGGTCAGCGCCCCGACGCAAAGCCGCTCGCGGCACTGCATCGAACTGTCTCCGGCGATTTGCACACGCGCGCCAATCACGATTCGCGGCGAAATCAGGATGGTGCCGGGAGACAGAACGACATCTTCGCCGATACTCGCGCCGTGCTTTCGATAAGCCGCGCATTTCTCAGCGGACGAGAGTCGCGCGAACTCCTCCGGCGCCTTGCGTAGCTGCGCCAGGAATTTGTCGTCGACTTTGCCGAGATCATCTTGTTTCCAGGTTGCCGGAAAGCTGACGCTGTCCAGCGGAACCCCTTCCAGGGCAAAATGAGAACGCTGGGCGGAATCCTTCTCTTTTCCGATTTTCTCGATATGCGCGCAAACGTCTTGTTCGCGAACCAGGCCGCGTGCCGCAAACACGCTTTCGGGAATCCCGTTAGCCCGAATAAGTTCCAACGCTTTCTTGCTGAACCGCGTGTCGCTTGGAAGGTTGTGCCCGGAAACGGCCGTTGCATCGTTCATCCTGGGGTGTGTTGCGATGGACTGAGGCGAATCTCCGTTGGTTGAAATATATCCAATAATCTCGCCTACGCGCACTTCCTCACCAGCCTTAGTTCGTTGGACAACGGTTCCGCTGGCTCCCGCGGCCAGTTCCACCACGGCCTTGCTGGTCTCGATCTCGGCGACGGTGTTGCCTTCCTGAATTTCCCGGCCTTCTTCCACGAACCATTTCAGGAGCTTCACGGTATCGTCGTTCACGTATTCTTGGGGAATTTGAATCGGGAAACGATCAGCCATTCCGCACCAGGTCTTTGATCGCTTTTTTAATGGATGCCGCGCCGGGCAATACGCTGAGCTCCAGCGGGCCGCAGGACGGAATCGGATGGTTCGGTGAAGCGAGTCTTTTGCACCGTGTCAATAGACCAGGATTGCGTTCTTGGATTTGCGCGATCAGTTCGGCGCCAAACGCCGCGAAGCTGTGGCCTTCCTCGACAACCAACAACTTGCGTGTTTGCTGAACAGACTCAAGTACGGGCCATGCGTTAAAGGGATAAAGCTGAATGGGGCAAATCATCTCCGCAAGAATTTCTTCTTCTTCGAAAGCTGCAATCATCGCGGCTTCTGCGTGAGGTACCATGCCCCCGTAGCAAACGACCGTGACATCGGGCTGGTAGCGGGGGCGCATCCGGGTGGTGGGATAACGCTCATCGCTGTTCTCGAGTGAGAAGCCCTCCGGGGCAGGCGTCCCTAACCTCGTTGCGTACAGGAGTTTATTTTCGATGAGAATGGTGGGGCCATCGATACTGGCGAACAAGCGATCGTAGACTTTGCCGGGATCGAAGCGCTCATGCAGCGCAAGTACCAGGGTATCCGGCAATCCCAAGAAATGTTTCTCCAGCGACTGGCTGTGGGTTGGGCCGTAACCGCGCCGGCCACCCATCGGCGTGCGTACCACCAAGGGGACCCGCACCTGCTCGTTATACATGAAACGGAATTTCGAAGCGTGATTGATGAGCTGATCGGCCGCCAGCGCCAGAAAATCCCCAAACATGATTTCGCACACGGGCAACAAATTCCCCAACGCCAAACCGTTGGCCATTCCCACAATGGTGGCCTCTGAGATCGGCGTATTCCTCACGCGCTCGGGAAAATCGTCGCTCAGACCGTGCGTGACTTTGAACGCGCCGCCGTAAGGCGACTCGATGTCCTCGCCAAAAAGAAAGATGCGCGGGTCCCTCGCCATATTTCTCCGCAGCGCTTCGCGAATAATGGCAACCGCACGCTCGCTCTCGATCGGTCCGCTGGCTGACCAAGTTACCTTCCCGAATGCATCCCATTCGCGGCTGCTAGAGGGCGCCGACGCGTATGGACTCTGCAACGCTTTGCTTACAGCTTCATCTACGCGATTTTTTGCCGATGCCTGGAACGGGCCGGCTTCATCCGGATTTTCCTCGACAAACTTCTTGAGCGGATCTTTTCGCCAGTAACTTTCGACTTCCGCCGCTTCCCGATTGTCATCGCTTTTCGAGTGCGCCATCAATCGGTATGTGTCAACGATCAGGAACAGGGGCGAGCCAGTCTGCCGCACTTCGCCTACGGCATTGCGCGCTAACTTCACGAGCGCTTCCGGTTCCCACGTAGAGCCTCTTTCCGTTCGGATTCCGAAGGCCGCCGCGCGCGCCTCGATGTCGCCCGCCAGATTCTGGCTCTGCGGAGTACTCTGCGCATATCCGTTATTCTCTAACACGATCAGCAACGGCAATTGCCATTTGCTCGCCAGATTCAGTGTCTCGTAGACGGTTCCTTCGCCCAGCGTTCCGTCGCCGATGAACACCACCGCGATGCTCCCCTCCTGCCGCAACTTCAGCGACAGGGCTAAACCGGAGGCAACGGGCATGATCCCGCCTTGGATGCCATTGCTGAAAAATCCCTGCGCGACATCACAAAGGTGTTGACTCCCGCCGCGTCCCCCACAGACACCTGTCTCTCGCCCCATCACTTCCGCAATGAGTCCGTCGACATTTCCGGTTCGCGCAAGGAAATGCCCGTGACAGCGGTGATTGCTGAATATCTGATCCGCGGGTTCCAAAGCCTCGGCAATAGCTATCCCCACAAACTCCTGACCAATACAAGTGTGGACCGTGCCGAACAATTTCCCCTGCGCAAACAATTGCAGCAGCCGCTGCTCCACCTCACGAATAAGTGCAGCGGTTTCGAAGAGTTGCACACTGTGCTTTCGTGGAGCGATTCCTGAGGTCACCATGTCGTTTTAACGTGCAAAGGAAAGATACAAGTGCCCGCGCATTGTAGCGGGGGGTGGGGCGCACTGAGGTTAATGGCTCATGAACCGATATTTGCATTGCGGAGACATCGGTCATTCGCCTCTCAAGACAAACTTTCTCCTTTGACCTTGCACTGCACACGTCCTATGCGGACTTGCGGGCAACGACGATGAGGGTTGCTCGCAGGGCTGGCACCAGTCGCTCGAGGGAACGCTGGTACAGAACACCTAACAGAAAAGCAAAGCTACTGAAACGCAGATAGCCTGGAGGGAGGTAGCGGCATTCAATGTGCGGGGGGGGGAACGCGCCCACGGCACGGAGTTGCCTGCGGATGGTTCGGGGATCATTCAGCCGATAGAAAGTTGGAAAGACTTCTGTGCTGCGGCGTCCCGAGCCGAAACGCCGTATAGAACGCATGGAACCAGTGCGGCGTGATTTGCGCCGCAAGGCTCGAATAATAAAAGCGGCTGGGCGTCTGGAATAGAAGCACACCGCCCGTTTTCAGCACGCGCGCGATTTCCCGGTTACACGCTAGTGGGTCGGGAAAATGCTCCGCGACGTAATTGTGAAACACGAGATCGAAGGATTGGTCGGCAAACGGGAGTGAGTCGGCCGAGCCTTGAAACCCTTCTCCTAAATATGGATTAAACAGAACAGCAGGATCCGGGTCGATTCCGACGTAATCCTTGACGCGGTCTCGAATGGCGAAACGATTCTGGTGGCCCTGACCGGAACCCGCGCCGATTTCCAGGACCCGAAGGGAGGACGAAAGGTGACGAAGAAGCACTTGAAAGAAGTAATCCGGTTGGTAGTCGGAGTAAAAACGAGCATACAGGGAGCGAACCGATGCCGGAGCGTTCTCTAATTCTGCCAGGCGGCTTGCCGACGATGCGGACATAGAGGGACTCCTCAGCACTTTGCACGCCGTTAGGCTGATCTGAAGGTATTGGTGAGAAGCGGTAATAACGGCCCTGCATAAGTTAGTATTTCGATGTGAATGTAGGATTACGAGTACGTGGGAAAGTTGTGTCCAAGGCAATGCTTGCCGGGCACGGGAAATCTACAACAAAAACATTCTGTTAATGCGCCCGAAATGTCGGGTGGCGAGAATCCACCCTACGCAAGAAACCTCACCGTAAGAATCTTAGAGGCGCTAGCGCTGCCCAAAAGGAGTTCTAACTTGATATCCAAACATCTCCATACGGTCACTTTTCTGGCTCTCGCGAGTCTGGCTCCTGCTGCTTGGGCGCAAAGCAATCTCGTTGCGAAAGCGGATACAACGTCCGCGAAGCTCGCCACCAACTCGGCGGCCACAAACGCAAACGCGAGTGCTGCGCCGGCGGCTGCGGCGGCAGCGACAAAAGTCGAAGTTAGCCCGATCACCTGTCCGGCGGGAGAAGGCATTGTCGCCATCAACTCCTCGGGTACTGCGACGTGCGCTGCAGCGGGAGTGCCAATCGGATCGTCTGTCGGCACCACGCTGACCTACGACACCAACCACTACGCGTACATTT
>DATKPS010000175.1:0-18578 GCA_035524015.1 Candidatus Sulfotelmatobacter sp. | reverse complement strand
CATGCGATCGGTGGAGTCGGGGTCGTGATGGAAGAGGACTAAAGTCTTAGCGCCGACCTCGCGGGCAATGCATACGCCTTCCTTCCAGGAAGAATGGCCCCAGCCTTTCTTGGTGGAGGCGAGTTGCGCGGGAGTGAATTGTGCGTCGTTAACGAAGATATCGGCGCCAGCAGCGAGTTCGCGCAGACTCTTGTCGAGCGCGGGATTACCGGGCTCATTGTCGGTGGCGTAAACAATGGTGCCGGCGGAAGTTTCGATGCGGAAGCCGAGGCAGCCTTGGGGATGGTTGAGATGGCGGGTGGTGACTTTATTCTCGCCGACGAAGAAGGTTTCGCCGCCTTCGAGTTCGCGGAAACTGCGCTTAGCGCTCATGGAAGCGAAATCGACGGGAAAATACGGGAGGGCCATTTGCGTTTCGAAAACCTGGCGAAGCGAATCGCGGCCGAGGAATTCGGAGCGGAAACTGTAAAAGTGGAAACGATTATTCTCGTCGTAAAGAGGGGCGAAGAAGGGCAAACCCTGAATGTGGTCCCAATGATAGTGAGTGACGCAGATGTGGGTCTCCGCCGGGTTAGGAGCGGGGTCGGCGAGCCAACGACTACCGAGCATACGCAGGCCCGTGCCGCAATCGAGGATGAATTGGGTGCCGTCGGGAGCGAGGAAATCGAGACAAGGAGTGTTGCCACCAAAGCGTGTGGTGGCGGGATCCACCGTAGGCGTAGAGCCGCGAACGCCCCAAAAGGTCAATTTGGCGATGGGATTGCTCGTGCTCATGGCGCTATGCGCGGCGGCGAATCTCTCCTGATGTAGTTTAGAAAGGTGGTACTTATACCTTTTCTGATAGTGGCAGCGGCGCGCAGGGCCGTCAACGAATTCACAGGTGGATGTTGTCAACCATCCAACAACAGGCGAAAGTGGAGGGGCTGCGGAGGGGCAGCGAAGGACGTAGAATAAAAACGATGCACAGGCATCCCCATACGCACGAAGCGCATAGCCACCCGCACACGCATGAACATGCGCACGGACACGGGCATGACCACGGACATGGACATACGCATCCGGGGATGAAGCCGTCGGTGCTGGGCTGGGCGATTGTGGCGACGTTGGGGTTGGTGGTGGCAGAAGTGTTTGGGGGATTACTGGGACGATCGGTGGCGTTGTTGAATGACGCGGTGCATAACCTTTCGGATGTGCCGGCGCTGGGGATTTCGTGGCTGGCGATGCGGTGGGCGCAGCGGCCGGCGGATTCGGAAAAAACCTACGGGTATCACCGCGCGGGGACGCTAGCGGCTTACACAAACGCGGCGCTGCTGATCGTGTTGGCGGTGTGGTTGGGCTATGAGGCGATCGAACGGCTACGGAATCCGGTGCAGGTGGTGGAAAGCTGGATGATCTGGACGTCGGTGGCGGCGCTGCTGGTGAATGGCGGGATTACGTTGTCGCTGATTCGCGGACACGATGATCTGAATCTGCGCAGCATCCTGGTGCATAACTTCGGGGACGCGCTTTCGAACATAGCGATTATTGTGGGTGCGCTGCTGATGGGGTACACGCACCAGAATTGGATCGACCCGTTGCTGGGCTTAGCGATTGGATTGCTGGTGCTGTATTCGTCGATAGGGATATTGCGGGAGTCGTCGCACATTTTGCTGGAGGGACGGCCGCGGGGCACCGGCGTGGAAGAAGTGGCGCGGGCGATTCTGACGGTGGAGCATGTGGTGGAAGTGCACGACATCCACATCTGGTCATTAGGCGGGGAGCATAACGCGTTGAGTTGCCACGCGCGCGTGCCGGATATGCATATGGACCGGTGCGAAGAAGTGATTGCGGCGATTAAGAACAAAGTAAAGGAATTCGGAATCGAGCACAGCACGGTGCAACTGGAGCGAGCGGGATTGCCGGCAACGTCGGGGTACGTGATGCCGGAACCGATGAGGAAGGGGTAGCTAGCAAAAGGGCGGCGAGTCCGTTAGGACGGAGTCGCAAATGGCGGGCAGCACAATCACGGGTTGAGATCCTTGGTCGCATACGGCGGTCCTCAGGATGACCTCCCGCATTTTTGAATCATTTCGAGTCACGAAAGCTTAGCGTTGTGATTAGGCCACGCCGGAGGGAGGGGCGGAGGGCAGATTGATGGTGTTGCCGAGTTTTTCGTTTTGCTGCTGGGTGGCATCGAGGTCGAGCGAGTCGATGGCCAGGGTGTGGCGAATGCCTTCACGGGTGACGTACTGCAGTTTGTCGTTGAGGAAGCTGTAAGCCACAGCGTAGAACTTGGTGCCATCGCGCTGCACAAAGACAAATTCCGCGAGCGAGCCACTGAAATCGTTGGGGCGGTAGCGGGAAGGCGCCGGGGCCGCAGCCTCAGTTGGTTCCTGCCCTGGCTCAGCGCCGGGAGGAGTGCCATCGGGGGGCTGGTCAGCCGCCACGTCCTGGGGAGGCCCTTGGTCCGGGGCGCCATTGTCGGCGTAATCGTAATAAGGAATCGGGACGTAGATGCCGCCACCGTAAAAGGGGATGACTACGCCGTTGGTTGGCGCGCAAGCATTCACACCCTTTAGATGTATTCCGCCGGATCCTTTGCAGAAGGGAGGCTGGTTGCCAGTAACGGAATTTACGGCACCGATGGAGTTGACCGCGCCGCCAAGAACCGGAGTAGCGGTCTGCGCCGTAACGGTGCCGGAAGGCCTATGGGTAGCTACAGGAGGCTTGGAGTGGACCGGCGAGCCGGGCGTGCCGGAATGCGCGTGCGTAGGGGGATGAGCGGGCACAAAGTGAGCGCTGGACGATTGACCGCTGGCGACCGGATGAACGATTACGGGCGCAGCCGGAGCAGCTACGGCTGCGTGTTGGTGAGCAGACACGCCGAAAGCCAGAACGAAAAAGAGTGAACCCGGAAGCAGTAATTTGCGCATAAAGCGCTCCCAGAAGGCTACTGCAATGCCTCCCAATCCTTTGGACGTAAACCAGCCGGGAACGGATACACGGACGTGATTCCCTTGACGGCATTCTGCACCGGAAAGCTGTGGAAGCCCAGGCAATTTTGCGGTGCGCGGTTAGTACTTCCAGCTCATGTCGGCACCAGCGGGAGCCGTGGCCGTCATACGCCGAGCGATTTCCGGCATGATGCGCTCGTAAACGGTGCCAAAGCTTTGGAGATTGGAGATGTCGCCGCCGCCCATGTAGCAGTGGGGCTTGCCCGGGCCGTACTCAAAGTCGGCGATGCGATAAGGGTTCTTGGGGGAGTCCAGAAAAGCTTGCATGAGGTGGACGGCGTTGTTGAGATACCAGGTGTCCATGTCGCCGACGGCAAAGTGGAGCTTGCCGGCGAGCTTGGGGCCAAGAGTACTGACGTCGCGTTGGAGGATGTAGCGCAGGTCATAGTGGTCCCGCCAGTAGGCGGCGACATCGGGATCGATGACGCCGGTGGAAGGATTCCAGATGGGCTTGGGGTAGCCGTCGGACCCGACGGGGCTGAAAACGGCTTGCCAGATGCCGAACTGTTCAGTGGAGCGGCCGTGGGTGCCCATCACTTCTTCGCGGCGGACGGTGGGTTCCATCACCGCGAGGATTTCGCCGGTGGAGCTGCGCATTTCGGCGCGAGGAAGCCTGGCAAAAGGGCTCTCTTCCCAGAAGGCATTTGTGTCTTTGTAAATGTTGACGGCCTGGTAGGCGCGAAAATCGATGGGATCGGGACAGTAGGCGTAAGCATCGTTGTAAAAATCGGGATAGAAGATTTGTGACGCGGCAGCTTCCCAACCTCCGGTCGAGCCGCCTTCGAGGGCGCGCGCCCAGGGCTGACCAATACCGCGGAAACGCGTTTCGACTTCCGGAATGAGTTCCTGGGTAATGGCGTCGCCATAGGGGCCCAGGTTGGCAGAGTTCACCGCGTAGGAGTCGTCGTAATAGGGATTCGCGTGCTGAATGCTGAGGATCAGCATGCGGGGAAGACGGCCGGAGGTCCAATCCTGATAGAAGCGGTTGGCGTATTGGAGGTATTGCAGGTCGTCAGCTTTGGCGCCCTTGCCGGGTTCGGGAGCTTTCTCGAGGAAGAATTCCCAGTCGGGCTCGAAATGGCCTTGATGGACAAGGAGAGGATAGTGCGCGGTGGGATGCTCGTCGAAGCCGTCGGGGAGCAGGACGGTTGCGCCGAGATACATGGGACGGCCCCAGAAGGCGGTCAGGAGTTGGCTCTGAATGCGGATGTGCTTGATGTACTTGGTATCTTGGGCGGGGTCGACAGGAGGAATTTTTTCGATGAGCTCAAGACGAACGACATTGTTGGATCGCGGATCGAGGTGTACGAGTTGGGGCTTGTTGAGAAGATTGCCGGGCTTTTCGAACCACTGCTGGCCTTCACCCATGTCGGGGGGAAGTTTGACGGTGTGCCCGTCAGAGCGATGGAAGGTTTCATAGATATTGAGGACGGCCTGCACGTAGTAGTCACCCGGAGGAAGTTGATCGAGAGAGACGAGGGGGTAACCGAGTGTGGTGAAGTCGATCACTGCGGGAGTGCCGGGCTTCCAGGAGTCCACATCAAGGCCAAAGAACTGGGCGCTTTCGGCTTCTTCTTCGCGGAGTTGGAAACGGGGCTCGCTGGATTTATCGGTGGAAATACCGAGGAGGATGTGGCCATCGAGAGGTTGACCTGCACTGGCGCCATCGGGAAAAGTGATTTCGAAGCGAAGTTTGGTGGGAGATTTGGCGGTGGACTGAGCATAGAGTGTGGAGTTGAAGAGAAGGACGGGAGTCAGTAGAACCAGGATTGCATACAGGCAGGATTTGCGAATGGCGTATCGGGCCGGGACGAAATTCAAACGATCCTCCAAGGTGAGAGGGGACAGAATACAACAGAAAGGAGATAGGCCACAGGTAGCCCTAACGGAATGCTAATGAATTGCTAAGAACTTTCCGGAGGGGCGAGAGATAGGCTTTGAGTTTCAGGGGCAAGACACGGACTCGAGAATTTTTGTGAGCTTTTCCAGTTTCACGCAATATGTGGTGTTTTTGGGAGTGGTAACCGCGCTGGTGAAACCGCTGGGCGGGTACATGGAAAAAGTGTTTTCCGGCAAACGAAGCGCGTTGGATGGCTTATGTAGTCCGGTGGAAAGGCTCGTTTATCGCATCGCAGGAGTGGATGTGGAACGAGAGATGGGTTTCGCGGAGTATGCGAGCAGCCTGGTGTTGTTTGGCATTGTTTGTACGCTGAGTTTGTATGTGATTTTGCGGTTGCAGCGATTTTTCCCCTGGTTTTATCCCGCCTCCCAGACCACGCGGTTAACGCCGGACCTGGCGATGAACACGGCGGTCAGCTTCTCCACAACGACGACGTGGCAAGCATACAGCGGCGAAACCACCATGAGTTATTTCAGCCAGATGGCGGGGTTGTGCGCGCAGAATTTTCTGGCGGGCGCCACAGGGTTGGCGGCGGGCGTGGCGTTTATTCGGGGACTGGCGCGGCAGATGTCGGAGACACTGGGAAACTTTTGGGTGGACCTGACGCGGTCGCTAACGCGAGTGCTCTTGCCGGGCGCGCTGCTTGGGGCACTGCTGCTGACGTGGCAAGGTGTGCCGATGAATTTTCAGCCGTATGCGCAGGCAAATACGCTGGAAGCGAGTAAGCAAGTAATTCCGCAAGGTCCAGTAGCGGCGCTGGAGATTATCAAGAATCTGGGCAGCAATGGCGGAGGATTTTTCAACGCGAATGGAGCGCATCCTTACGAGAATCCCACGCCGTTCAGCAATTTTCTGGAGATGCTGGCGATTGTGCTGCTGCCGGCGGCGCTGACAAACACGTTCGGAAGAATGGTGGGCCAACTGAGACAGGGATGGTTTTTCTACAGCGTGATGGTGCTGCTGTTCTGCGGGGGAATCGTTTTCACGCATCATTTTGAGCAGCGAGGAAACCTGCTGTTGCGCGGGGTAGACGCAAAACAAAGCGCGGCACAAGCGGGCGGGAACATGGAAGGCAAGGAGGTGCGCTTCGGGATTGGCGGCACGGTGTTGACAGCGGTGGTGACGTCGAACGGGGCGACAGGATCGACGAACGCGATGGACGACAGCTTCACTTCGCTGGGTGGAATGGTGCTGCTGACAAACATGCTGGTAGGCGAACTGGTGTTTGGCGGGCTGGGAACGGGTTTTTACAGCATGGTTATGGCCGCGGCCATTGCGATTTTCCTGGCCGGGCTGATGGTGGGACGCACGCCGGAATATCTGGGAAAGAAGATTGGGCCGGGGGAAAACAAAATGATCATGCTGTACGCGCTGGCAGGGCCACTGGCGATCTTGCCACTGACGGCAATCGCGGTAAGCACAAAGGCAGGGCTGGCCGGATTGACGGTGAACGGAGGGCCACACGGATTCACGGCGATTCTGTTCGGGTATGTTTCGTGCTTCGCCAATAATGGGCAGGCCTTTGCGAGTTTGCACGCGAACACTCCGTTCTACAACGTGACGACAGCGCTGGTGATGATCGCGGGGCGATTCGCGCTGGCGATTCCGGCGCTGGGATTGGCGGGATTGTTTGCCCGGCAGCGAAGAACGCCGGTGTCGCTGGGAACGCTGCCGACCGATTCGGTGACATTTGGTGTGCTGGTGACCGCCTGCATTTTGATTATGACGGCGCTGAGCTATCTGCCAGCGCTGGCGTTGGGGCCGGTGTTGGAGCGGCTGTTGTACGGAACGTAGATAAAGTGATTGGCGGCCGGCTTCAGTAGACGAAATAAGCTTTCCGAATCCCCCCTAAAGCGAGACTGACAACAAAATACTGTAACCACCCCGGACGCAAGCAACGACACACTGATGCATAAAGGATGGAGCTGAATTTTTGTTGCACGGTGCCGGCGGAGAAGGCCCGCACGTGGCTGCGGGATTTCAGCGAACTTCATTTAAGGGGACGAACCATGTTTGGAAAAGTGAAATCGCTGCGGGAACTGTTCGAGATCGAGTTGCAATATGCCTACGACTGCGAACAAAAGCTGGTGGCGAAAGGCCTGCCTACGATGATTGAAAACACAGGATCCCAGGAACTGCGCACGGCGCTGCAGCAACATCTGCGGGAAACGCAAAATCACGTGGCGCGGCTGGAGCAGGTGTTTACGGCGGTGGGCATTGCGCCGGATACGAAGAGCAATGAGGTGTTCGACAAGCTGGCCAACGCGGTGAAGGATTCCATTACCAATATCGACGATTCCCCGCTGCGTGATGCCGCGCTGATCGCTAATGGCAATCAAGTGGAGCACTACGAAATTGCGCTGTATGGGACGCTGGCAGCATTTGCGCGGCACTTGGGATTGCAGGCCGCAGTGGGGCCGCTGCAGGAGACATTGAAAGAAGAGAAGGCAGCGGATGCGAAGCTGACGCAACTCGGCGAATCGGCGATGAATGCGCAGGCAGCGCGGTACACGACGGCGTAAGGTTGGTGATAGAGTCGGCACAACTCACAGGCTTAAAGCCTGTGCTACAAAGGCTTATTCCGGGGCGTCGGCGCCAGTGCGACAGGCTGGGGGAGGCCCCTGAATCACGTTTGGCGCGAGAAGCTCGAACTCAAGATGGGCGTTATCGGAACGAATGCCGACAGGGCCGTCGAAGGAAAGAGACTCGGGACCGGGCGAGCCCTGCCAAACCGGGGAGTTGTCGACCAAGACGGTGAGTTCGTCGCCGTTCATTTGGGCGCGAAGGTCATGCGTAGCTCCAGACTGCAAGGCAGGAGCGGGGCGGCTGCGGCGTGGCTTGATATTGCGATAGCCATGATTGCCACACTCCGCGCTGGAACGCTGGCCAGGATTACTCTTGATGGAAACGACGAGCTTGGATTGGGGTTCAATGCGCCACATGGCATAGACCAGGTTGCAGGCGTCTTGCGCGCGGAGCTTCAGGCCGAATTGACGGCGGAGTTCGCCGGACCCGAGAGGCGCTTCTTTGCCCGTGGAGCCCAGATAGGTGAAATGCACTGCGATCTGTTGTGGCGTGGACGCGTTGAGATATGCGCGCATTTTGGGGTCTTCGATGGAACCTTCCGTGATGCAGAGATTCGCGCGGGAGACGGGCGCGAGGTTGGCAGTGGGGCTAGCGGAAACGGACAGGGCGAATAGGAGCGCGGGAAGAAGGAGTTGGCGCGAGGGCATGGGAACCTCCGGGATGAGGTGGGGCGGGATGTGGTGGAAGATGATAGACGCGACGGGCGAGTTTTTTGGACGAGGCAAGGCACTTTGAGCGAAGGGAGATTCCTTGCTGCGCTCGGAATGACGGGATTTTTGTTGGCTGACAGGCTGAAAGCCTGTGCTACTTGTGTGCTCCTTGGCGTGTGATGGCGGTAGCGGTTGGGGTGGGGTCGTGCGCTTTCATGAAGATAGGGGGATGTGCTATAACCGTGAGGCCGTGAAACAGGACGGAAAGCAGGAGAGGTCCCCGGCGGCTATGCGGGGACAGGCTGTTGCGAAATCGCCGACGGCGAGCCCCGCAGCGGCTGGAATGCAGGAAGATCCGTCCCGGTATTGCCCGGTGTGTTCGCAGCGGCTGGAGTCGAGAAGGTGCAAGCTGGTCTGCAGCGCATGCGGGTATTACATGTCCTGCGCGGATTACTATTAACGCGAAGCGGTTGTAGTCAGGGCAAAGAAGACTGCTTTGCGGAAAATACCAAAAGCAGATATGCTTTGCGATTCCGGCCCGGTTGCCGCCGGATTCGTGTATGGATGAGGAGGAACTCACAGTGGCATTAAAGATTACAACTCGAGAAGTGGACGGCGTAACGGTGGCAGCGCTGGACGGGCGGATCGTGCTGGGAGAAGAAAGCAACGCGCTCCGGGAAAAGATCAAGTCGCTAGTGGCCGAAGGAAAGAAGAAGGTGGTGCTGAACATGGACAACGTGACGTTCATCGACAGCGCGGGCCTGGGCACATTGGTGGCGTCACACCACAGCGCAAAGGCACAGGGAGCGGCACTGAAGCTGTGCCACCTGGGCACGAAGTTCCAGGAAGTGCTGCAGATTACGAAGCTGATGACCATCTTCGACGTGTACAACACGGAAGCCGAAGCGGTGGCCAGCTTCAACAAGTAAACGGCAGCGGCTTTTCGCCGGTCAAAATTTGCTGATGAAGAGAGGGCAGGATTATCCCTGCCCTTTTTTTATTCCGGAATGCGGTACATGGTGATGCCGGAAAGGAGTTTGGGATAAAAGTCGGTGGACTTTTGGGGCATGACTTCGCCGGCGGTGGCCACACGAACGACCAGGTCGACATCCACGGGATTGAGAAGGAAGGCGATTTGGGCGGAGCCGCGGTCGACAGCATCGAGAGCGGTGGAAGCCTCGCGTTCGTAAGTAAGATTGGCTTCGGAAGCTACGGCGTGGGGCGTAATGCCAAGGGCCGGTTCGAGAATTCCCTGGTGAAGAAGGACGACGTCGAGTTCGCGCTGGAGCGGCGACAGACCGGGGAGGATTTGCGCCAAATCGGCCTCGGGGCGCAGCGTCAGGAGATAGAACGCGCGGTTATTGGGCTCGGAGGCAGGATAAACACCGATGGCGCGCTGGGATTTGGCAGCGGCGAGCTGGTGGAGGAATTTTGTGGCGACCTCGTGGCGCTGGTTGGGATTGTCGAAGGGTAGCACTTCGGTGGCGAACCAAGGCTCGAGATAGCGGCGGACGGCGCTCCAGGAAAAATCGCGCAAATTGGCGACGACACGGTGAGTGGGAAGGATGGTAAGGCCTTCGCTGCGCGTGTTGATGAAGGTCATCATGGAAAATTCGTAGGGCGCATCGGGAATGAGCTTGCCAGCGCGGGTGCGGTTTTCATTGCGGAAATTGAGGGAAGTTTCGTAGCGATGGTGGCCATCAGCGATGACCAGCTTTTGATCGGCCATGGCTTTTTGGATGGCGGAGATGCGGTGAGGTTCGGCGACGAGCCAGAGACGGTGGATGACTCCGTATTCGTCGGTAAGTTGCGTGACCGGAGGCTGGGAGGATTGCGCCTCGGCCAGGACGGTGTCGACCTGACGCTGAGGATCAGCGTAGAGCAGGAAGAGTTGGCCGGTGTGCGTGCGCGTGTGGCGAAGGAGTTCGAGACGATCGGCTTTGGGGCCGGACAAAGTGTGCTCGTGGCGGAAAATGACGTTGACGGAATAATCTTCGAGCTTGCCGAGACCGATGAAGCCTTGGCGGGTGCGTCGGGTGGAGGTACCAGGGACGGTGTATTCCTGGGTGTAGGCGTAGAAGGCGGGAGCGGCGTCTTGTCGGATTACGTGTTCGGCGACCCAACCGTGCAGACTGGCAGCGGCGCGGGTGTAGACGTTGTTTTGTGGCGTGTCGTCCTGAAAGCTGCGGCCTTTTTCGATGGCGATTAAGTTGTGGGGATTGGCGGCGTAATACTGCTCCTGCATGGCCGGGGTGATTTTGTCGTAAGGCTGGGTGAGGACCTTATCGAAGGGAGCGAGATCGGGGTTGTAGCGATAAGCGCGAAAGGGTTGCACCAGGGCCATGACGTCTCCAAGTTGAAATTTCGCTGAAGGGACAGCCTTCTAGTGTACGCGATGTGCTGGGAGGGAAAAAGCGCGGCGGCGGATCGGAGGGCGGGAGCAGGGCTTCCGCTGAGCGAATTTTGAGTGCGTTCGGTGGGCGTTACCGGCGGGAGCTGGGCTCCCGCACTCCAGTTAGAATGAAGAGATATGACTAACGGGAATCTGGCACAGGTACGGGCTTTTGTGTTTGATCTGGATGGGACGCTGATCGATTCGAAGATGGATCTGGTGCACGCGGTGAACGCCATGCTGCGGGCGACGGGTAGGCCCGAGCAGGGAAAGGAACGTGTGGCCAGTTACATCGGACACGGTGCTCCGCAATTGATTGCGAGCGTGCTGGGCGCGCCATCGACGGAGGAACAACGGCGCGAGGCGCTGGCCGTTTTTCTGACCGAATACGAAAAACGAATGCTGGAGTTGACGCGAGCATATCCCGCCGTGGAAGAGGGGTTGCGGGCGCTGGATGGATTCCCGATGGCGGTGCTGACCAATAAGCCGCTAAGGATGGCGGTGGAGATTTTGCAGGGGCTTGCGCTGGCGGAGTTTTTCGATGCGGTATATGGCGGCGACAGCTTCGAGAAGAAAAAGCCCGACCCGACGGGTGCGCTGACCATATTGAAGGAATTTGGTGTGGCACCCGAAGAAGCGGCGATGGTGGGCGATTCGGACGTGGATGTGCAGACGGCACGAAACGCGGGCATGCAGGCGGTGGGAGTGAAGTACGGTTTCGGCGTGCACGACCCGCAGGTGTATCCGGCCGACGTATACGTGGACCGATTGACGGAGTTGCGGTCGCTAGCAAGTAACAAATCGGCCTAGATCATCAGCTTCTTTATGTTCCATTCTGAAATTGCAAAGAGTTAGGCACTTGCGTTTGGTTGGCGGGATTGTCAGACTCAGCGCGTGCTGATTGGACTGTTTCCTGAACTGGACGCGCCCGGCGGAATCCAGCGAGCTGGGCGGCACCTTGCGTTGGTGCTGAGCGAGTACGCGGCGGCCAAGAAGCAGGAATACCGATTTTTGAGCCTAAACGATACGCAGGAACTGCACCGCATGAAGGTGGGCGACCGCGAGTATGTGTTTACGGGCACGGCGCGGGGGAAAGCCGGCTTTGTGGTGGCGGCGATGAAAGCGGCGCGGCGGGACGGGAAACTGGTATTGGCAGTACACCCGAATTTTGCGCCCATTGTGCGGTCGATGAATGTGGTAGCGCCGCGGATGAAAAGCATTGTTTGCACGCACGGAGTAGAGGTGTGGGAGCCGCTGTCGCGGCTGAGGAGGCGAGCGCTGCAACGGGCGACACTGGTGTTGGCGCCAAGCCAGGCGACGGCGGATTACGTGGTGTCCATGCAGGGAGTGGCGCGCGACAAAGTGCGCGTGCTGCCGTGGGCCCTGGATCCGGATTTTGAGATGCGGGCGGCGGGGAATGCCGAAACAAAATTGCCGGCGGAATTTCCGCAAGGGCGGGTGATTCTGACGGTGGGCCGCTGGCTGGCGACCGAACGATATAAAGGGATGGACACGCTGATTCAGGCGATGCCACGGCTGTTATTGCGCTGGCCGGATGTGCAGTTGGTGATGGTGGGAACCGGAGACGACCGGGAATGGCTGGTGAATCAGGCGCGGGATAGCGGAGTACAGAAGCACGTGCATTTTCTGAGTGGGATTTCCTATGGCGAGTTGGCGGCATGTTATGCGGCAGCAGAAGTGTTCGCGCTACCGAGCCGGGGAGAAGGATTTGGGTTTGTGTATCTGGAGGCCATGGCGCGAGGCAAACCGGTGATAGGAGGCGCACACGGAGGCGCGCCGGAAGTGGTCCAGGACGGAGTTACGGGGTACGTGGTGCACCATGGAGACACGGTGCAACTGGCCACGTCGATCGATGCCCTGCTGTGCAATCCGGAATTGGCACGGGAGATGGGAGCGCGCGGACGAGAACGAGTGGAACGGGAATTCCGGTTCCCCGTGTTTGCCAAGGCGTTCAAGAAGATTCTGCGCGAACTATGCGAATCCTGAATGTGACGCAGAGTTATGCGCCCTTTTTCGAATTTGGCGGGCCGCCGGTGAAAGTAAAAGCGCTGGCGGAGGGAATGGCGAAAAGGGGTCACGAAGTAGGGGTGTTGACGGCGGATTGGGGATTGGACGCGCGGCTGAAGGGGTTGCCTGGGGAAGCGCCTGCGGAGGTGAGCCCGTTCGGAAGGAAACGGGTGGTAAACGGGGTGATGGCGGTGTATTTGCCGAACTGGTTGCACTATCGGGCGAGCAGCTGGAATCCGGCGCTGGGGCGGTACTTGCGAGCGCGATTGAACGATTTTGATTTAGTGCACATTTTTGGGCTGTATGACCTGCTGGGTCCGCGGGTGGCGCGGGAGTGCCGAAGGCGGAAGATTTCCTATGTGGTGGAGCCGATTGGCATGTTTGTGCCGATTGTGCGGAATGTGTGGATGAAAGGTGTGTATCACCGGCTGTGGGGACGGGAAATGCTGGAAGGCGCGGCGGCGATCGTAGCGACCGCGGAGCAGGAACGAGAAGAATTGCTGGCGGGAGGATTGGCAAAAGAGAAAATCGTGCTCAGGCGAAATGGATTGGAGATGCCCACGCAGTTTCCCGAGGCAGGGAGTTTCCGGGAAGCGCTGAAGATTGGAAAGCAAGAGCGGTTGATTTTATTTTTGGGGCGACTGTCGCAGAAGAAAAGCCCGGACTTGCTGTTAAAGGCGTTTGCCGGGTTACGCGAGAAGAGCCAAGAGGCAGAGACGACGCATCTCGCGTTCGTAGGACCCGACGAATCCGGGATGAAAGCAAGGCTGCAGGAGATGGCGGCGCAGCTTACAGTTTCAAGCCTGGTGCATTTTTGTCCGCCGGTGCAGGGCGATGCGAAGTGGGCAGCTTATCGGGATGCGGATGTGTTTGTGCTGCCTTCGCAAAACGAAAATTTTGGAAATACGGCGGCGGAGGCGGTGGGAGCGGGAACGCCGGTGATCGTGACCGAGCAGTGCGGGATTGCGCCGCTGCTGAAGGATACGGCGGGACTGGTGGTGAGGCATAATGAAGTGGAACTGGCGGGGGCACTTGCGCGCCTACTCGATAGCCAAGAACTGCGGAGCCGTTTAAAACAAGGGTGTGCACAGGTAGTACTGCAACTGAGTTGGAATGAGCCGTTGGAGCACATGGAAGCGGTTTACTGCGCACTTGCGAGACGTTAGGTTACGTAGGAGAATTCGGTTTCCAGAACGCGAGGAGTAGAATTGACGACCCGGCCTGTCTTTAGGTCCGTTTGGTGGATGAGCAACGCTTTGCTCATGCTGGCAGCGGTGGCCACCGTGTGGTCCGGGGTGTGGGAATACTCGACGCGGCAATACCTGAAGGGGTTCTCCGATGCCATCGTGCCGGAAGCAGCGGCACCGCAGCAGAAAGTGGAAGCGATCCTAGAGTGGATGAAGAAGGGACCGCCCAGATTAGAAGCGCGGAACCTAAACGAACTTTCGCCACGCGACCCGCAGAATACCCTGAATTACCGGCAATTGTTGCAGGTGTGCGGGAGCGCCACGAACGCTTTTCTGAATTTGGCACGAAGTGCGGGTTTGGATTCGCGGAGATTGTTGCTGCTGACGCCCCAGAGGACGACGGTCCACGTCGTGGCGGAGATTCTGGTGGATGGCCGCTGGGTGATCGTCGACCCGACGTACCGGGTGATGCTGAAGGACGCACATGGGAACCTGCTGACCAGGAAAGAGCTGCAGAATCCAGAGCTTTTCCGTCAGGCAACCAGTGCCATCCCGACTTATCTACCGGAATATAACTATGCGCGATTCGCGCATGTGAGGTTGGCGGCGTTGCCTTTCCAAGGGGCGCAACTGCGGCGGTTTTTGGAATATTTCCTTCCCAGTTGGGATGAATATGTGGACTGGGGACTTTTGCTGGAGCGGCGGTCGTTCTTTTGCCTGTTTCTCTCGGTGACTTGCCTGATTGCAATGATGCTGGTGCGAATGATATTAGGGTGGATAGCGGATCATCGTTTGCAGATTCCACGCTTCCATTTGCGAACCAACCTAAGCCGAGCAACAGCGGCATTTTTCTCAACTCCGGAGATCAAATAGGGCGTGTGCGGAATATGTGGTTTCGCGTACGCTTCCAGTTCGAGTGAAGCGGAAAAGCGCGTGCGACAGATGGCTGCGGCGATGGTGCACCGCGGGCCCGACGAAGACGGATTCCTGGTAAACGACTTGCGAGCACCGGGCGCCGCGCTGGGAATGCGCCGGCTCAGCATCATTGACCTGCCTGGCGGTCATCAACCCATCTGGAACGAAGCGCAAAATGTAGCGGTAGTGTTCAACGGGGAGCTTTACAACTACCGTGAACTGCGAGAGCGCTTGCACCTGGCGGGTCACCGGTTCACCACCAATTCCGACACGGAAATTCTGGTACACGGCTGGGAAGAGTGGGGCGAGGACTTGCTGGGCGAACTGCGCGGGATGTTCGCGTTCGCGTTGCTGGATTTACGGAAACATTTTGCGACGGTGCCGGTGTTGTTACTGGCGCGTGATCCCGTGGGAATCAAGCCGCTGTATTACGCGCAGACCAAGGATGGATTTGTGTTCGCATCGGAGTTGCGGGCGCTGCTGGCGAGCCGGGTGGTGGAGCGAAAGCTATCTGGAGACGCACTGACCTCGTACCTGTTGTTCGGTAGCGTGTCCGAACCAGTGACGCTGGTGGAAGGAGCGTTCTCGCTGCCGCCGGGGCACGCTTTGCTGCTGCACCTGCCGGACCGGCGGCGTACCCCGCGCGTGCGGCCGTGGTGGGACCCAACGCGAAGCGCGGCGGCGCGGGATCCGAAGCGTCCACGAGATTTTGCGGCGGCATCGGCACGCTTGCGGACATTGCTGGAAGATGCGGTGCGCGCGCATTTGATCGCGGATGTGCCGGTGGGATTGTTTCTCTCGAGTGGACTGGATTCTAGCGCGGTGGCGGTGCTGGCGGGCCGAGCGCAACGGGGAATAAAGAGCTTCACATTGACGTTCCCAGATACAGCGTGGGATGAAGGGCCGCTGGCTCGAGTGGTGGCGCAAAGAGCGGGCACACAGCACACGGAAGTGCCGCTGCAGGGGCGCGATATGTTGGCGCGGGTGGATGAAGCCATCAGCGCGCTAGACCAGCCGACGATGGACGGAATCAATACGTATTTTGTGTCGTGGGCGGCGAGAGAAGTGGGATTGAAGGTAGCGTTGTCGGGATTGGGGAGCGATGAACTGTTCGGCGGGTATCGAACGTTTTCGGACACGCCGAAACTGGTGCGTTTGGAAGCGGTGTCGCGACTGGTGCCTGGCGCGTTCCGGCGGATTAGCGTGCCCCTGGTGAATTCGTTGCTGGCACGCAAAGGCACCGTGGACGCGGCGAGAAAGGCCAGCGACGCGTGGTTGATGCCCGAGGTGCTGCCGCATCCGTATTTTTTTGCGCGATTATTGTTTCCGCCGTCGGAAGTGGCACGATTGGCCGATGCTCGCTACCGAAAAAGCAGCGTGGCGAGCGACGGGGTGACGCTAGATCCGACCTGGCTGGGATGGCTGGAGCGGACGGCAGACCAAGCGGTGGCGCTGGAGCCGGTGGCCGGCGTGTCTTGGCTAGAGATGCGGACGTACATGGCAAGCACGTTGCTGCGCGATACGGATTCGGTGAGCATGGCGCGATCGCTGGAAGTGCGGGTGCCATTTCTAGATACGCCGCTGGTGGAATTTGTGAGCGCCTTGCCGGATGCCGCGCGAATTGAGCCGGGCGTGTCGAAAGGACTGGTGCGCGCGGCACTGGCGGGATTGATACCTGCGGAAATTCTGGAGCAGAAGAAGCGGACGTTCACCTTGCCATGGGAAGAATGGCTGAGGACGTCGTTGAAACCACGGGTGGAAGCGAGTTTGAAGGATTTGGCACCGGGTTTACGCGGGCAATTGCATACTGCGGGAGTGGGAGCGGTGTGGGATAATTTTCTGGCCGGCCAGACGACGTGGTCCCGCCCGTGGTCATTGTACGTGTTGAATGAATGGTGCCGCCACCACCTTTCCTGAAAGCTGAGCCTATTTCCCAGTTGGCTACTGTATATCAGGAAGTACAAATAGAGAGTAAACTACGGATCGAGCGATGAATATTCTGGGGATCAATGCGTATCACGGCAACGCTTCGGCGGCGCTGCTGTGCGATGGGAAGCTGTTCGCGGCGGTAGAAGAAGAACGGTTTAACCGCGTGAAGTATGCGGCGGGGTTTCCAGCCGCGGCGATTCGCTACTGCTTGAAAGAAGCGGGCATCGGGCTGGCGGATATCGATCATGTGGCGGTGCCGCGGAACCCGTACGCGCGGCTGGGCACGAAGCTTTGGTATGCCCTGCGTATGCCGTCGTTCGCGCGAGAGCGGGCGCGAGTGATTTCGAAGTTTACGGGGATTCCTTCGGCATTGGCGTGTGCGTTCGACAGCGACCCAGCGAAAATCAAAGCGACCTTTCATCGCGTGGAGCATCACCAGGCACACCTGGCGAGCACGTACTTTGTGTCGCCGTTTGAGGAAGCGGCACTGCTGTCCGCGGACGGACTGGGGGATTTCGCGAGTTCCATGTGGGGACTAGGGCGCGGGAATCGCATGGAGATCGACAACGCGATCGCGTTTCCGCACTCGTTGGGACTGTATTACAGCGCGGTGACGCAGTACCTGGGATTTTTGAAATTTGGCGACGAGTATAAGGTGATGGGCCTGGCGGCGTATGGCACGCCAGAAAACATGGAGGCGTTTCGGGACATTGTGCGGTTCAGTCCGAATGGAGGAGAGTTCGGATTTCGCTTGGGTCTGGATTATTTCACGCACCACCGGACCGGGCCGGAGATGTCGTGGGCGGAATCGGATAAAACACCGGTGCTGGGAAAGATGTTTTCCGATGCGATGGGCACGCGCTTAGGAGGACCTGCACGACAGCCGGAGGAACCGCTGGAGCAGCGACACCGGAATTTGGCGGCATCGCTGCAGACCCGGTTGGAAGAAGTGTATTTGGGGATGCTGAAGAAGTTGGCGGCGAAAACAGGAGCAAAAGCGGTTTGTCTGGCAGGCGGAGTAGCGTTTAACTGCGTGGCCAATGGAAAAATTTTCGACCAAACGCCGTTCGAGAAGGTTTATGTGCATCCTGCTGCGGGCGACGCAGGCCTGGCGGTAGGGGCCGCGTTTTATGTTTGGCACCAATTGTTGGGCCAACCGCGTTCATTTGTGATGGAGCATGCGTACTGGGGGCCGGACTATTCGAAGGAGGAGATTCAGGCCGCGATCCGGGCGAGCGTGGCGTCGAATGGCGGGTATGCGTTGACGGAGTTGGACGACGCGGAATTGATGAGGCGAACGGCGGCGATTATTGCGGAAGGAAAAATTGTAGGCTGGTATCAGGGCCGCGCGGAATGGGGACCGCGGGCGTTGGGAAACCGAAGCATCGTGGCGGACCCGCGGCGGCCAGAGATGAAAGAGGTTCTGAATCAACGGATCAAGCATCGGGAAATTTTTCGGCCGTTTGCGCCATCGATTCTGGCGGAGAAGACCGGGGAATGGTTCGAGAAGTCGCACCCGTCGCCGTTCATGACCCTGGCGTATGCGGTGCGCCCAGAAAAGCGAGACAAGATCCCAGCGCCGACGCACGTGGACGGCACTGGACGATTGCAGACGGTGACGCGCGAAGCGAATCCGCGGTATCACGCGTTGATCAGCGAGTTTGAGCGGCAGACAGGAGTGCCGGTGGTGTTGAACACGTCGTTCAATGACAATGAGCCGATTGTCTGCCGCCCTGAAGAGGCACTAGACTGCTTCCTGCGAACGAAGATGGACGCGCTGGTGTTGGGCAATCACCTGATCACGCGGCCGTGAACACGAGACGTTTGACGGTTGCGCGGTAGAGCAGTTGAGATCCTTCGCTGGCGCTCAGGATGACAACACTCATTTGAAAAAAATGCGCTAGATGTCCGCTACTTTGCTGGGACGAGGCATTCCACGTTTAAGGAGATTTTGGGCGGGTGGAGAAGCGTGTTCTTCACCAGGCAATGCTCCACCGC